>JBDTMC010000007.1:0-45232 GCA_039934475.1 Bryobacteraceae bacterium
GCAACCCGCAACCCCGCCCGCGCCGGACGCATCGGCGGACGCCTCCGCGCGCTGTCACCTGGCGAACGCGGCGACATCGTGGTTTTTCGTCACGATCCCGCCCAGAACACTATCGCCATCGAACAGACCTACGTTGGGGGTAAACTGGTCTTCACTCGAAAATGAGCGCCGCCGGACTCTTTACTGTCTGCAACACTCTCGTGCTACCTGCATGGCTCCTCCTGCTGGTTGCCCTGCGTTGGAAGCGCATATCACTTGGGCTTTACCTGTTTCTTCGCGCCTTCATCAAACGCCGATTCCAATTGGAGGCGACTGCGTGAATCAGCAACCGCTGCTGTTTTGGGGAGGCGTGGGCATGTTCGCACTGGCTGCGATCTTCGCCACCTTAGCCTTTCTAAAGTCGATCGAAATCACCGGCGTCAACGGCTGGATTAAGCCTCTCAAGTTTGCCGTCTCGATCGGAATTTACTACTGGACGATAGCTTTCCTGCTGCAATACGTTCCCGGCGCGCCCGGAGTGCATCTGGTCTCCACCGGCACTTTCGTCCTGCTTGCCTGGGAAATTGTATGCATTGGCGGCCAAGCAGCCCGCGGCGTGCGCAGTCACTTCAATGACACGACGGCATTCGACGGCCTGATCTTCGGATCGATGGGAATGGCCATTAGCGCCGCAGTACTCTTGGCAGCCTGGCTGGCATGGCTTTTCTTCACCGAACCAGTGACACTGCCGCCCGCCTACCTGCTCGGAATCCGGCTTGGACTCCTGATCTTCGTCGTTGCCAGCTTCCAGGGTTTCGTCATGGTAGCGCGCCTGTCACATTCGGTTGGGGTGCCCGATGGAGGGCCCGGCCTGCCGCTGGTGAATTGGAGTACCCGAGGGGGCGACCTTCGCATCCCCCACTTCTTAGGCATGCACGCCCTCCAGATTCTGCCGCTGGCCGGTTACTTCCTGGCGGACAAGATGGACGAGCCTCTGGCTTCGCGCTGCGTCATCGCGTTGGCCACGCTGATGGTCATCGTAACCGTTGGCCTGGCCGTCCAAGCCCTAAGTGGCCGCCCGCTGATTCGCCTGTAACTTACTTACCGCTTCCGAGCTTGCGGAAATACTCGGCTACACGATCGGCATAGCCGGTTGGCACACGATCTGACGCGCCGCTGCGCACTTCCCCGGACTGCTTCTCTTCGGCTTGCCGCCTTAGTTGCAGTTCCAGCTGTTCAATCGACGGCACAACCGTGGTCAGCAGCCGGTCCACCAGTTCCGGATTGCCAGGGAAGCGCCGCGGGTCCAGCGTCTGCATCTCCTGAATCAGCGCTTGCAAATCCTTGGCCGATTCCGCGTTCTCGCCCGTGGCGCCCAACTGCTGCCGCATTTGGGATAACTCGCGCATGGCGTCGCGATAGCTACGTGCCGCCGCTTCCGGATCGAATCCGGTGGTGGGACCACCGAATTGGCGATCGCCGCGATTCATCGCCGAGTAACCGCCGCCGCGTTCGCCAGAAGCGCCACCTTCGTTCCTGACGCCGCTCCCTTCTCCGCTGCCGCCCTGCGCAATTTCAGCTCGTCCACCCTGTCCCTGACCTTGGCCCTGTCCTTGACCTGGTTGCTGCCCGCCCTGTCCTTGACCCGGCTTCTGGCCACCTTGCCCCTGTGCAGACTGCTCGCCGTTCTGTCCTTGGCCCTGACCCGGTTGCTGGCCCCCTTTGCCTTGCCCCGGCTGTTGACCCTCTCCCGGTTTCTGGCCGCCTTTACTGCCTTGTCCGCGACGCGCTGCCTGCGCCATCTGCTGCATTTGATTGCGCAGCCGTTCCAGGCGGTCCACGGCATCCGCCGTTTGGTCGCCCTTGCCGCCGTCTTTATTCATGGCCCGCTGCGCTTCGCCGATCTGCTCCGCCAGCCGTTGCAGACCTTGCGTCATCGGCGCTTCCCGCGGCACCACCACCGGACCGTACCCACGGCGGATGTACTCGCTGTTCATCTTCATCTTCAGACCTAGCTCGTTCTGTTGCATCTCACCCAGAGCCTGACGCAGCTTATCCGCCGCCGCCCGCTGAGAGTTTTGCATTTCCCGAACCGCGCTTTGCATGTCGCGCTCCAACTTATCCAGATCTTCCTGCAGGCGTTGTTTTTCGGCAGACAATTCACTCGCCGGTCCACTGCGGCCCATCGGAGTCGCACCCTGATTGCCGTAGGCCTGTTTCATACGCTCTTCGAAGGCCTTCTGCCCTTGCGCCAGTTGATCGGCATTGCGCTTGAGGTCGTCAAGCTGCTGACCGGTCTCTTGCTGCCGCATGCCTTTCAGCATGTCCTGGGCTTCCTGCAACCGTTCCGCCGCGCGACGCCCCTCGCCCCCGCTTTGCCCACCGGCGGCCTTGCGCATATCGTCGGTGGCCTTGCGCAACTGTTCCAACGCGCGTTCAATCTTCGGATCCATCTGCCCGCCGCTGGCTGACGATGCCCCGCTCTGCTGCTGTCCCTGCTGTCCTTTTTGTCCCTGCTGCCCTTGTTGACCCTGTTGTCCCTGTTGTCCTTGTTGACCCTGCTGCGCCTGATGTTGCTGTTGCGACGAATTCCCCCTCGTCAACTGTTCCATCTTCCGCTGCAACTGCTCCGCCTCGCGGCGCAGCATCTCCTGCTGCCACTTCTGCTGGAAGCTTTGATTGGAATTTTGGTTCTGCTTCGCCAACTCCTGCTGGCGCCGCGCGAGTTCCTCGAGCTTCTTCATCGCCTCATCGACTTCTTTCGCGCGCTGATTGGCCGACTTCGATTGCTGGCCGGTCTCGTACTGGTTCTTCTCTGTGTCCAATTCCAGATCGAAGAGGCTCTCCAAATCGCGGCCCGCACCGCCACCGCCACCACCTCCGCCGCGTTGTCCAAAGGCCACCTGGATCTCACGGAAAATACTTTCCGCGCGCAGCAAGTTCTGCAATGCCCGTTGTTCCGGAGGGAGCGCATCCTTCCAGCGCTCATTCTTCAGTTGGCCCACAGCCTCTCCCATTGCCTGCGCCGCCGATTCCATTGCCTTGGTCACCTGCTGGAACTCGCTGTTCTCGCGCGACAGTTCGCGGCTCTTCATGCGATTCGCCAGGGACTGCGATTGCTCTTTCAACTTCGCCTGCACATCGGAAAGGAATTTCGCATTTTGACTCGCCGTCGAACGGTCCCGCGAATCCTTCACCTGATTCCAGGTGGCTGCAATAATCTCCTTCTGGCGCTGAGAAATCTGGTCCTGCTGTCCGCCTTCGCCGCCTTGTCCGCCGCCGTTCTGCTGCGATTGCTTATATTCCCGCTCATAGGGTTGGGCTTCAATGAAGTAGATATCGGTTCGCGCTGTGGACCTGGCATCGCGCGCCGTGGCGTAGAAACTGACAATATCGCCCGGCGTTAATTTGAAATCTTCGAGCGAAATGAGCGTGGAGCCCGAAGCCTGTTTCACGCGCCGATTCTTGAGCAGAGAAACGGACTTCTCCGGAGCGCCGTTCACGGAGTACGCCAGTTCCAGCGCTTCCAACCCGAAGTCGTCCTCGCCTTCCACCTCAATGGTCACTTCCTCTACCGGAAGCACTTTCGCATCGCGTCCCGGCCGCCGCACTTTGACGATGGGAGGCGTATCGCGGCGCGCTTCAATGAAGAAATCCTCGCTCAACCGAACCGCGTCATCGTCTTCCATGGCGGCGACATAGTACATGCCGTCTTTCTGGATTTTCACGCGCCCTTGCAACACATTTCCGTTGCCGCTCAGTTCCACACGCGATCCGTCATCCAGCATCAGGGTGCCCTTCTTCAACGGACGGTCGGTTGTGATCTCGACGTCGGCCTCGGTCCCTTCAACGGCGCGCAGGTCCCCGCCCGGGTCTTCCACAGCCGCCGGCAACCCCACCCAATTCGGATAGTGGTAGGTCACCTTGATCTTCTTGATCCCGGGCAAATCGATGACAGACAGCGTGAACTTCTTCGACTTCACACCGTTCGCTTCCACGTAATATTCCACCTGATCGGAGAGCCCGGCAAAGAGGAACTGAAACGCGGGGCCACCCGGCTGCGGCTGCATCGGAACAGGCTCCCATTTCGAAGCGGTCGCATACCGTGCAAACAATCGCGCCGTGGATGATTCAAAGCCGACCGGCGTCGCCGCTACCAACTGATCCGCGCCGCGCCGCACTTTCTTATCACCCGGCTGCACTTGAATGCGGTAGAACGCCTCGCCGGGCGCTGTGCCGCGCGGAGTGCCCGCCCACAACAGCGAAGCACCATGACCGAGGAACCCAGGCGCGAACATGGTCAGCCACACCAGCAAACCCAGCGCCACCGCGCCCGCTGTTACCGATCCAAAGATCCAGCGGTTGGAAACCACGTCTTGCGCCGGCGCCTGTTCGGCTACCGATAAGGCGTCCTCGGCCAGCAAGTCCAGAAACGGATTCGGCTCTTGCTCCTGACGTTCCGCCAGTGTCAGCAAACGCTCCTTGAACTGCGGGAACCGTTGCTCCGCGCGCCGTGCCGCCATGCGCCGGTTCAACGCCAGCAGAGGCATGACGATGCCCAGGCTCAACACCAGCGCCAGCACCAGGAAGAGGGCGATGCGGGCCCATTGAACGCTGGGCTCTGAGAAAGCGAAGCCGTTCATCACCAGCACCAGTAGGATTGTGGCCGTTGCCGCGGCAATCAGCGCCATCGCGCCGCCGCGTGTGAGGGCGGCCAGCCGCAGCCGCGCCTCCAACTGCCGGAGATAGCTGTTCAGGCGTTCAATCGGGTTCATGCCGTCTCCTTCTCCACCGCCAGATATCGACCCGCCAGCAGCGATTCAAACACCGCGGCCGCCAGCAACACGAGCAACAAATACCACCAGAATGTTTTGCGCTGTTCCGTCGTCTCCACGGTCTGCAAATCGTTCGTCTGCCCCACCGGAGACCCTTGCCACAAATCCAGCGACTCTTTAGGAATCACTTCCAAATCCGACTCACGCCGGTCCACGTTCACAGCTACCAGATCGAACCGTCCGTTGGCCCGCCGCAGTTCGAAGAAGCCCGGCTGCGTCAATTGCAGTGTCTTCGCGCTGGCCGCATCCTTCACCGACAACGCTCGCTTGCCGTCGGGACCCAGCACTTCCAAAGCCTCGCCCTGAGACCCGCTCTTGCGCAATTCGAGGAACGAATCCACGACAAACGCCGATTGCGTGTCTTCCATCCCGCCCAGATAGCGGGCCGTTTGCTCGACAAATGGAACAAACGCCGGGTGCAGCGGGAAGTCATTCGACAAGTTGTCGAAGGTAGAGGCAAACACCAGCACTCGCCCTTCGCCTACGCGCTGTTCCATCAGAACCGGGGTCTGGTCAGCCAGCCGCGCCAGGACGCGCGCCTCGGGAGCCTCAATCTGAAACGACTGGTAGAAGCGTACGTTCTCCCAGCGGTTCGTATTCAACAAAGCCGGATGCGTGGCATCGCCCGCCGAGACAAAATGAAAGCGCTCCCCCGAAGCAGCCGCGTACTTCGACTGCACCACTTTCGCGCCGATCAGTGGGATGGTAGCGCGCGCCGCTGCGGCCGGCCCTACCGCGATCAACACCGATCCACCGGCACGCACATACCGCCGCAGCGACTGTTCAAAGTTCGCCGGCAACGTCGCGACATCAGAGAGAATCGTAAACGCGAATTTCTCCGGCGCCAGCGCCGCCGATTGCTCCACCGTCACCGGTTCCAACACAAACGGCGAATCCGCCGCCGATTGCAGTGCCGTCCGGTAGTAGAGCTCACCACGCGCTTGCCGCGCTTCGTGCACGAACAACACGCGCTGTGGGTCTGATCGTTCAAACCCAAAATAGAATCTGTCGTCCTGCGGTAAGCCATCACCGGCTTCCACGGTTACCTCGCCATGGTTGACGCCATAGACGGCGTCCAAAGCGACAAACTCCACCGTCGCGCGACCGTTGGGAGCCAGCGTCGCCTGCTTGGTCTGCAACACCTTTCCGTTTACCGCAATCGAAACTTTCGGCGTAGCCATCGGAGTGCCGTACCCCGCGATGGTCGCCTGTACTCGCATCTTCTTCGGATCACTGATGTGATGAGGCGCGGTGACACTCTCCACCACCCAGTTCTTCGCAGCCGTGCCCACCGGATGCAGTACCAGCGAGGTTCCGGCAGCTAAGCGAAGATCAGCGAACGAAGCCGGCATTGACGACTTCTGCATATCGCTGAAGAGGTGAACCTCCAGTGGCATTTTCAGAGTTTCCGCCTGCGACCGCAGCGCCCGCGCCAGTTCTCCAAACGAACTCTTCGCATCGCCCGCCTGGACAGTCTGAATCGCCGCCCGCAGTTCGTCTTTCGATTGCGTTGCCTGATTCACTTGCCGCAGTTGCGAATCGATGGTCATTACCACGCCCTGGACGGCCGGATTCCAGTTTGCCGTTAATGCGGTCGCCTCACGTTTCGCCTGTTCCATGCGACCGCCGGCGCGCATGCTGAACGATTGATCGAGCACAATCGCAATCAGCCTCTTCTCGCCCGCCCCCGGTGTTACCTTCTCCATCACAAACGGGTTGGCAAACGCCAGTGCGAGTAGCACAAATAACGAGATTCGCGCAGCCATTAGGAGCAGATACCGCAACCGGCGGTGCTTGATGGAACTCTGCGTCCGCGGCTCAAAGAACATTAACGAACTGAACTTCAACGGCTCGCTTTTATGCTTACGCAGGAGGTGGACCCACAGCGGAATCCCCACCGCCAAGAGCCCGCCCAAGAACCAGGGAGAAACAAAACCCATCTACATCCTCCCCTGGCGGATACCGAGATACTCACGCAGGCAATCGTCCAAGGGCCGATCCGTACGCAGCAGAAAATAGTCCATCCCCGAAGCCTTGGCCTTGGAACGCAACTCTTCGATATGGGCGTCGATGCGGGGCGCGTACTCGTGCTTCACATACTCCGGCGTCACTTCCATCGAGTCCTGCGTCTCCATGTCGATGAAGATCCGGGATTCGCCCAGCGTCGGCCGGATCTCTTCGGGGTCCAGCACATGGAACAGCACCACCTCATTGCCGCGGAATCGCAGCGGGGCCATCGTCTTAATGACCGTCTCCGGTTTCTCCCAGAAATCCGAAATCACCAGCACGATGCCGCGCCGCTTCAACAATTCCTGACACAACAAAAAGGGCTTGGCGTAATCCGTGCGAGTCCCCGGCTCGGCATGTTCCACGGCATGAATCAGACGCGCAAACTGTCCTTGCCGGCCCGACGGCTGCACGTAGTTGCGAACCTCGTCGTCGAAGATCACCAATCCCATGGCATCGCGCTGATGGTGTGCCATGTAAAGCAAACTCGCCGCAGCGAAGCGCGCGAAATCGATCTTCGGGACGGAATGCGATGAGTACGCCATTGAGGCGCTGGCATCCAACAGGACCGTGAGTAGCGTATTGGTTTCCCCGCGATAACGCTTCAGATAAGCGCGTTCCGTGCGGGCGAAGACATTCCAATCCACATGGCGCAGATCGTCGCCTTCGCTGTAGGCGCGATACTCGGCAAACTCCTGGCTGAATCCAAAGTCCGGCGACCGGTGCAAGCCGGCGACAAAGCCGTCCACCACGGTCTTCGCCACCAACTCCAGACCGGAGATGGACGCCAACACGCCCGGATTCAGGAACCGTTGCTGCATCGCTTAGGCTTTCGGCGCGGTCTTCGCTTCCAGCAGCCTGCTTAAGATATCGTCCTGCGTCACACGCTCCGATTCCGCGTGGAAGTTCAGCAGAATGCGATGCCGCAGCACTGGCGTTAGAAGGTTTCGCACGTCTTCATACGACACGTGATACCGCTGATGCATCAACGCCCGGGCCTTTGCCGCCAGCACCAGGAACTGGGCGCCGCGCACGCTCGCTCCGAAGTTCACATACTTCTTCACAAAGTCCGGCGCGGTTGGGTCCGAGTATCGCGTCGCGCGCACCAGATCCACCGCGTACCGAGCCACGCTATCGGCAATCGGCACCATGCGAACCAGTTGCTGGAACGACAGGATCTCCTCTGCCGACGTCACCGCCTCCGGCTTGGCTACGGCCGTCGTGGTAGTCATCCCCACAACCTTCATCTCATCTTCGGCGGGCAGATAGTCGAGCAGAGTATTAAAGAGGAAGCGGTCCAACTGAGCTTCGGGCAAAGGGTAGGTGCCTTCCAACTCAATCGGGTTCTGCGTTGCCAGAACAAAGAACGGAGCCGGCAGCATATAGTTGTGCCCACGCACGGTACACGCCCGCTCCTGCATCGCCTCGAGCAAGGCGGACTGAGTCTTCGGAGGCGTCCGGTTGATCTCATCCGCCAGCAGCACATTGGCGAAAATCGGCCCCTGCACGAACGTCCAGGTGCGCCGCCCCGTCGTCATGTCTTCTTCAATGATGTCGGTACCGGTGATATCGGAAGGCATCAAGTCAGGGGTGAACTGAATGCGTTTAAACATCAGCCCCAGGGTCTCCGCCATGGTGCGAACCAGCAGCGTCTTTGCGGTGCCCGGCAAGCCGGTGATCAAACAGTGACCGCCCACAAACAAGGCAATCATCACCTGTTCCAGCACTTCGTCCTGGCCCACAATCACACGGCGGACTTGCTCAATAATCGCGGACTTCACTTGCTGAAACCGCTCAATGCGCGATTTCAGTTCAGCGGAGTCCGGAAGCATAACGGCGGGTTGAGTCATTCAATTAGTCCTTATTAACTGCCGGCTTGCTATTTAATTCCAACAGCATCTTCTGCGCCGGTCGATATCCCGGAGCGATCTCCAGCGCAAGCATCAACTGCTCCTGCGCCTGTTCACCACGATTCGCTTTCTTCAGCGCCTGCGCAAACCGGAAGTGGGCGCCCGCGGGATCCATAGGCTTCGACGCCAGCGCTACCTCATACTCAATCAGCGCGTCGTTCACATTGCCCAGTTCCATCCACAGATCGCCCAACTTCTTATGCAATTCCTCGTCTTGCACAGGGTAGATGTAGTTCAACCGCTGCAGCGTTTGTGCCGCCGCCTTCCGGTCCCCTGCTTCCTCTTCCAGCCCAGCGAGCTTCTTCAGCAAATCGGGAGATCGCCCGCCGGCGCGCGCATAGCGTTCGAACTCCGACATCGCGGTTTTCTTATCGCCCCGCTGCAACGCGAACTGCCCTAGAAACTCGTACACCGAATGTTCCTCTACATACTCCGGATAGATTTCCCGAACCGCGGCGCCTTCCTTCAGCACTTCCTCGGGCGTCTTTTGCTTCGCCGTGCTCACCAATTGATCGCGACGCTTCTGCCACTCATCGTACCCATCCACGGTCTTCTTCGTCTGCGCATTGATCCAGGCGAGGAATAGCTCGTCAAACGCCTCGGCCTTCATTCCCAGGGCCGCTTCCAACACATCCGGAGTCTGCTTGCCCTCGCCAAAGCCGTGCATCATATCCAGCAGCTTGTCATAACTCCACCGCTCGGCGATGAAGTCGCAAACCTTGCCCGCCTGGTAGTACGAAACCAGAATCTGGGCCGGATACGACGGTCTCACAAAACCGCGATCCAACTGGGCCACTGGCAGTAGCTTCTTTTTCTTCAGTGCATCGATGATCTCCGGTGACATGCGGTCTCCCCATTCCGGAGACACCGACGTCTCTTCATGCACCGCCATCCCTTCGGTAAACCAGCGCGGCACCCGGTGGTGCGTAGCCGTAAGGACATACACATGGCTGAGTTCATGCCACATCGTGCTTGCCCAATGGAACGACCCGGGCGGCCGGCCCGACGGGCTATCCATCGCCACCACCATGCCAAACGTCACGCCCAACAATCCCACGCCAGGCATTCCCACCGTGCGCACCGCGAAGTCCTCGTGGTCCGGATACACTTCCAATTGCACGGGAAGCGGCAACGTCATTTTGTATTTCTTGTCGTAGGTGGCAATCGCGCGATCCAATTCCGCCTGCATGTAGGGCCCAAGGACAGCCGCTTCTTTCTTGTGCAGCTTCAGAACCGTCCGCGGCTTGCGCAGAAAGACAAAGTTCTTATAACTGTCCAACAGCCGCAGCGAGTTCACCGTTGCGGCGTTGCGATATCCGTTGGCGTAGCAAAGCTCCAGATTGCGGCGCGCCTCCTCATCCTGCCCGAGGCGCATCTGGTTCACACCCATCTCACTGCGCGCGTCCCACAACTCCGGGCTCAACTCCAGCGCCTTCTGGAAGAACGCGATCCCCTCCACGTAGCGACGGTTTAACACCAGGATGCGGGCCGCCAACGCGTATGCTTCGCCATACCGCGGATTCACTTTCAGTACTTTGTCGATCCAAGGCGTAGGTGCGCCCGGCGCAGGCGCGGCCATCAGGACCCAATCCACCGTGGCATGAACCGCCATCGCATCCAGCGCTTCATTCGAGATCGCGAGAGCCAAATCCGCTTGTTCGCCCGCCCTCTTCCAATCCCCGTCTTCCAGCGCCAGGCGCGCCAGCAACTCCCGCGCCTCCGTCAGCTTCGGATCTTCTTTAACAGCCTCCTCAGCCAGTTCCACTGCCTTCTTGTCAAACCCTTCCGAAGCCACCAAGGCCACACCCAGCAGGGCCGGCGCGTACTTCTTGTTCTTCTCTAATACCTCATTGAAGAGTTGCAGTGCATCCTCGCGATTGTACCGCTCGAGGTAAAACCGTCCCCACCGCACCTTGAGTACTTGATTCCCAGGTTGGGCCGCGGCGGCACGCTTAAATTGCTCGTTCGCTTCGGGGAACCGACCTTGCCCCCACAATCCCTCTGCCCGCAAGTAGGCATCGCCCGAACCGGCCAATCCGGCCCAGCACGTCCGCGCTTCGTTGGCCTGCCCATGCCGACGCAGCGTTTGGCAGCGTTCCACTGTCTGCGCCGCCAGCGGCAATGCCACCAACAGGATGAGGAACCGCGTCACTTCTCTAACTCCTCTTGCGTCTGTGCCAGTTCCAGCAACAGAGCCGTGAGCTTCTTCCTATATTCCTCGGTAGGCATCGCGGCCTTCTGATACTTCAAGCTGTCGATGTCCCGTTCCAACTGCTCTTTCTTCGTGAGCAGTTTCTGCTTCTCGGGTGTTTTCACCGACGCCTGCAAACTCCCCAAGCGCACAATGGCAATCTGCGCCGCTAGCAAACCCTGCCCGTTCTCCGGCGATGGAGCTCTCACCGCCTCGCCCTTTCCGGAATCTTCCAGCATGGCGTGCTCCGTGGCCAATCGTTTCTGCGATTCGTAAAAGCGCGTGGTGCGTCCGTCCGCGTACCGGAATGCTTCCAGTGCGGAAATCGACTCGTTCTTGTCGCCATCCGCGCCTGCGTCTCGAAGCGCCTCTACCCAATAACGGGCGAAGATCGTTGCATTCTTCTCCGTGCCAGTCCGCGTCGCGGTAATCACCACGCGGCCCGCTTTCTCCAACGCCGCCAGTGACGCCCCGCTCGCGCTGGTAGTGTTCACCACCACTTGGCGCTTCGACGCGATCCCGTCCAACATCGCGGCCAACTCGCTTGCTGAAACATCGGGACCCGGTACGGCAAACTTATAGTCCGCGCCGTCGAAGCTGCCGTGGCCGATCATCGTCACAACCACGCTGTCATCCGCCTTCGCCTCTTTGGCGAAGTCCGACAGGGTGGCCCGTATCTTTGCCTTGGTCGCCTCCGCGCCCTGTAAAGTCACCACATGAACATCGGCGCCCTGGCGGTAGATCTTATCCAAGTCTTTCGCCGCCGTCGAAAACCTCTGCTCGAATTCCGCTTCGCCGCCCAGCCCCGCGATTGTCAGGTAGAAACTGGCGCCCGGCAAGGCGCTGACTCCAGCCAACAATAAAATTAGGGGTCTCATACTGCACCCCATTTTCGCCGCAACAGCCACTCAGAGCTGCGCAGCAACAAAGCGAGCAGGAAGAACGCCGGAGCATCCCACAAATCCTTAGTCTCCCGCACCGTGATTCCCGCCTCGGAATACGATACTTCCTCGCTCATCTTCTTCACATCCGCCGGCTTCCAGTATTTGCCGCCGGTTTCCGATGCCAGCTTCTCGAGCAGGTCGCGGTTCTGCTCGGCATGGAAGTTCTCTGCCACGCCGTCCTCACGCCGTAGTGTAAGCACATCGTGACCGAGGTCTTCCTCACCGCGCTTCGCTACAAACTCCACCAGGTACGAGCCCGTCTTATCCGCCGTCCATTCACCCAGGTACACCCCCGAATTCAGTGGATCTGGCTTCAATTCCACCGAAGCTGCCACTCCTCCGGGACCCACAATCCGAGCCTCGACCCGCGCATCGGTCACCGGGTTGTACTTCTTATCACGCACCTCAGCGCGCAGCGGCACACGCGTTTCATCCGCCAGAACCTGCTTTGGGGTAGACGACACCATCCGCCCCGGCGTTTCGTTCGCCAGCCATCGCAGCAACTGTTGCCAGAAGATCTCGTGGGTTTTGTCGCTCACATCCTGCTGCATCTGCCAGCGCCAGCTGCCGCCCGTGGCAAACACGGCCGCTCGCCCACGCCCATAATTCTGTGTCACCAGCAGCGGTAAGTGTCGCGTGCCTACCAGTGCCTCCATCAGCACCACAGCGCCAGGCTTCGCCGTCCCCGCGTCCTGATAGTTCGCCAACTTCGGCATCTTCGTCCAGCGCTCCATGTTCTTCGCCGGATCCTCCAAAAGGCGGCATAGCAGGCTATCCCGGCCCGGGCCCGTTAACACCACGGGAACCTGATCCCGCTGAAACGTCGACTTCGACTGCGGCAGCACCACAGGCAACACATCCGCTACCGGCGTCTTCGCGTACGAACCGTCACCCAGCGCAAACCGTCCACCCAAAGCGAGTAGCCCGCCACCGCGGCGATCCACAAAATCACGCACCAGTTCCTGTTGCGAAGGAGTCAGGTACCCGGCTTCCACCGAGCCCAGGATGATGGCGTCATATTGAAACAGATCCTCAGCGGTAGCCGGAAACCCTTGCTCCAGTTCCTTAGGATTCCCAATTCCCTGCCGGTAGATCTTATTTTGAGTGGTCCGCACCATGCTGACCATCTCGAGAGTGCGATCTTCCTCGGCCGCCCGCCGGATGAACTTGAACTCCCAGCGCGGCTCACCTTCCACATAAAGGATGCGCGGCTTCCTCGGCTCCACATTCACCAGCCGCGTGACGGCGTTATTGGCTCCGTTTTCCTCTCCCTCCAGAGGATCCACCGAAACCTGCAATACCCGCGCCCCCGCCAGTCCCGCGGGAAACACAATCGCCTCAGTCTGCTGGCCATCGCCCTTTAACTGAACCGGCCGGGACGCCAGCACTTTGCCGCCATCTTTCACTGTCAGGCGCGCCTGCTTGCCGCTGTAGCCGTTCTGACGCAGCGTCACTTGGGCACTCAACCGCGAATCCGCCAGCGCCCGGGCGGGCAGCACCACATCGGTGACTTCGATATCGCGGTCGAACTTTTCCCGGCCAAAGCCGACGGTATGAACGGGGATCCGCCGCCGCTTGATCTCCGAAATCGTCTCCAGATCGATGCCGCCGGCGTTCTCCGCGCCGTCGGACAGCAGAACCACCGCGCCAATCGGCAGACTTGCCGCCTCCGCCATTACTTGCTTCAAACCGTCTCCGAGGCGCGTCGCGGGCGCATTCGCCGTCAGGGTGTCGATCTTCTCTACCCGCTGCAGTGAGTCGCCCACCCGATATAAACGAACCTGGAACTTCTCCTGAAGGCCTTTCAACAGCCCGCCATCCAGGACCCGCAACGCCTGGGCGCTCCGCGTCGCATCCCCTTCGCGGATAGCCATGCTCTTGGAATCATCCAAAATCACGGCCACTACGTTCTGCTGTGATTTCAAGGAGGCAATGCTGATGGCGGGTTGCCACAATAACAGCAAGAGGAGCGCAGCCAAGGCCGACTGCAGACCCCAAATCGCCACCGAACGCCATCCACGAAACACGGGCAACACCGAAGTACGACGTTTGTAGATAATCCATCCGAAGAGTCCGGCCGAGCCAACCGCCAGAACTGCCAAGACCCACACCGGCCACTGCCCAAGCAACACAAAGGTGCCTTTGGTGAACACACTTGCCGGATACTTAAATAAGAACTCAAACATTCAGCATTTACCTAAATGATTTCCATGAGCTAATGCGTCATCGAGTAGATGATGTAATTGATGCCGACGCGGTACGCCAGCGACGAAAATTTCTCCGGATAGCGAGGGTGATCAGCATGTTCCCATGCGTCTCCTAGATCCATGTTGTGACAAATGGCGACCATCAACCGACCCTTATCGTCATAGATCCCTTTCCACTCCGGATCCACGCCGTCATACTCGTAAATCCTACCCGTGTAGAAATACTGAATTCCAGGGACTTGAAACCGTTCATCTAAATCGTACAGGACATGAAACGCCGGGTCTTTGTCTGGAATGTCAACGATCGGACGGTCGGGAAACACTTTTTTGATACCGGCGATAAAGACCTGCCACTCGTGGGTCCCGTGGAAGTCGTCCACCATCAGAAATCCGCCTCGCTGCAGGAAGTCCCTCAGCTTCTTCGCATCGTCGTCGTCCAGATACCAGTGCCCCACCTCCACTGCGTACAGCCACGGCCAGTCGAAGATCTGATCGCCTTCGAAGTCGACTACCTCTTCAACGCTACGCGTATGGATGCGCGTCAGGCGGCGCACACCCTGCAGGAATTGGCGGTCTGCTTTGGGATAATCGATGGTCCAATTGCCTCGGCGGTACCCTGCGGTAGGCGCGTCTTTGTAGCGCAGGCGGGCGAAGGAGAACTCAGTTTTTTCCCCGGCATCGGCAGGCATTGGTGCCGGGTCGTCTTCTTCGTCGAAGCTCCGCATCCGGCGTTGGAAGGCGAAGAGCGCGCTCCAGATAGCCAGTCCCACCACCACGGAAGCTATGACGTTGCGGAAGCGCATGGGTACTACATGCCCCCTAAAAGTCCCAAGAATAGCATAGGCAATTGCGGTGCCCGCCCACACCAGGCCCACCCACTCCATCGACGTCCTCAACAAAGAGAAGTCCCGCCGCACGAAAAAGTTACTGTCTCAGTTCCGTTTACAATAACCCCATGTTCTGTTGCGACGAATTGGGCCGCCTCGCCGACTCCGGCCACGTGGTGTTCTCACCCATCCACCGCCTCACCAACGGTCGGATTCTGAACGAAATCGACACCGAGTACTTCCTCGTCTTCGGCGAAGAACGGCCTTCTTATGCCGGTGTAAACTACTGTCCCTTCTGTGGCCGCGTCCTTTCCCGTGGCCTCTGGAACCAGGAAAAGAAGAAGACCGGACCGTCCTAAAGACCTTTTTTGCTTTCAGTTGCACCCGTTTGGGGTCCGATACCGTCTGTTATACTGAGGGTACGGGTCCCGAAGGCTTCCACCTATGAACAGCCGCTTTAAGTTTGTCGTGGTCACGTCGTCCACGTGCTTGGTCGTCCTGCTTTTGCTGGGCGCCGTGATGGCCAAGAGTTCGCCTGCCGGCGAGCCCTATCGCCACCTGCAGGTCTTCAGCGAGGTCATCTCGCGGATTAAAGCCGATTACGTCGAAGAACCAGACATGAAAAATGTCACTCTTGGCGCCGTCAACGGCTTGTTGGAATCCCTCGATCCTTACGCTTCCTACCTCAACCCGGAGCAGTACAAGCAGTACCAGAAGAAGGACCAGAACAAGGGTAGCGTCGGCCTGTTGCTGTCGCGCCGCTTTGGCTATGTAGGCGTGATCGATTCCATCCAGGGATCGCCGGCGGACAAGGCCGGTCTCGGTACGGGCGACATGCTTGAAACCATCGGTGGAGTTTCCACCCGAGACATGCCCTTGGCCTATGCCCAACTGCTGTTGCAGGGGGAACCCGGCACCACCGTCGAACTCACGGTCCTCCGCGTGAAGAAGCCCGAACCGCAGCCCATCAAACTCACCCGCACTGTGCTCAAATTCCAAGCGGTGACCGCGAAGATGGTGGAGAATGGCATCGGTATTGTCAAAGCAGAAAGTCTCGAAGCCGGTAAAACCAAGGAAATCGCCGACGCCGTCAATGGTCTCAAAAAGCAAGGCCTCAAGAAGTTGGTTCTCGACCTTCGCCACAACGCCTTCGGCACCGCCGAAGAAGGCATCAAGCTGGCCGACCTCTTCATGGATTCGGGCGTCATCACCTATGCCGAAGGCCAGACCGTCGCCAAGCAGGTCTCCGAAGCCCGCGCTGAAGACACGATTTACAAGGACAAGCTGGTGGTGATCACCAATCGCGGTACCGGCGAAGGCGCTGAAATCGCAGCCGCCGCACTGCAGGATGCCAAGCGCGCCGAAGTCGTAGGCGAACGGACCTACGGAGACGCTGCCATCCGCAAAGCCGTCAGCACGGAAGACGGTGGCGCTCTGATCATCTCCGTCGCGAAGTATTACTCGCCTTCCGGCAAAGCACTTCAGGATGTCGCCGTGACGCCCAACCAGCCGGTCGTCGAACAGGAACAACCCACCGACGTGGAGGATGACGAGGAGGGGCAACCGGCCCCGGCCCCGGCGCCTGCCACGACGCCCGAACCCAAGAAGACTCCGGGCGAAGATCTACTTCTCCGCCGCGCCATCGACGTCTTGAATGGCACGGTTTCCCAGGTAGCAAATACCAAGGGTGCCCCGGCATTGGCCCCTCCCGGCCAGCCCATGGCGCCCCTGAATATTCCACAGAAGCAACAGTAATTCAATGCCACTTTACGAGTACAAATGCGAATCGTGCGGTAAGTTGTTGGAGGTCATTCAAAAGTTCAGCGACACTCCGTTGGCGACCCATGAGGAATGCGGCGGTTCTCTCAGACGCCTCATCTCCACACCCTCTTTGCAATTTAAGGGCAGCGGTTTCTACATCACCGACTACGGTAAGGGACATAACGGAAAGTCGTCGTCCTCATCGGGCCCCAGTTCTGAGTCAAAATCAGACTCGAAGTCGGAATCCAAACCGGCTTCCGCGCCCGCTACGAAAACCGAGACCAAGAGCACAACGTCGTCGGACTCCAAGTCTTAGCTTTTGACGCCATCGTCGTCGGGGGTGGCGCGGCTGGTCTGTTCTACGCCGCCGAAGCCGCCCGCCTCGACCGGCGCGTCGTCGTCCTCGAACACAGTTCCGAACCCGGCCGTAAGATACTTGTTTCCGGCGGCGGGCGCTGCAACTTCACTAACCGTCACACCCGGCCCGAGAACTTTCTCTCCTCCAACCCCCACTTCGCCAAATCGGCCCTCGCCCGTTATACTCCCGCCGATTTCATCGACCTGGTTGAGCAGCACCGCATCTCCTACCACGAAAAGAAACTCGGGCAACTCTTCTGCGACAACTCCGCCCGAGACATCCTCGCCATGCTGCTTCAGGAATGTGGCCCCGTCGTTCGCTGCAATACCCGCATCGCAGAAGTGCGCCGCACTACGGAGTTCGTAGTCGAGACCTCACAAGGCACCCTTACGGCGCCCGCACTGGTCATCGCGAGTGGCGGCCTTTCCATCCCCAAGATGGGCGCCACATCCTTCGGCTACGAGGTAGCACGTCAGTTCGGGCATAAGATCCAACCGTGCCGCCCTGCCCTTGTTCCGCTCCTCCATGATGGACCGGCCCTCGCGGGAGTCTCCACTGAAGTCATCGCCCGCCACGGCAAAATCAGCTTCCAGGAGAACCTGCTCTTCACGCACCGCGGCTTGAGTGGACCCGCCATCCTCCAGATCTCCTCCTACTGGAAACCGGGGACTGACATCGAGATCGACCTCCAGCCCCAAACCGACATCGAATCCTCCCTGCTTAACCGCAAGCGCGCCAATGACCGCGCGGCGCTTCGTACCGCCCTCTCCGCCCATCTCCCGCAGCGCCTGGCCGACTCCTGGCTCCCAGGGAATGCCGCCGCGCGCCCTGTAGCCACTCTTCCCGACGCCGAACTCAGGACTCTCGCCCAAGGGCTCCACCACTGGCGTGTCCGTCCCACAGGCACCGAAGGCTACGCCAAAGCCGAAGTTACCGCCGGAGGCGTGGACACCACCGAACTCTCCGCCCAGACTCTCGAATCACGCCTTGTCCCAGGCCTGCACTTTATAGGCGAAGTGGTTGATGTAACCGGCCACTTAGGCGGTTTCAACTTCCAATGGGCTTGGGCGTCTGCCGCTGCGGCCGCGCGCAGCCTCGCGCTCTCAGTCTGACGGGAACACAAAAGTGTTGCTATACTAGCGGTTTCGATGCTCGCCCAGACCCATCACCATCATCATCACCGCTTGTCGATGGCGGGACTGGTCTGTTCCTGAGCGCACGTTGAACGCATACGGAAAAGGACGCCCGCCGCGGATAGCCGCAGGCGGGCTTTTTATTGGTATCCACGATGGATTTGGATTTCGCTAAATTGAACGGGTTGCTCCCGGCCGTCATTCAGGATCACGCCACCGGTCGCGTGCTCATGGTCGGTTTCATGAACGATGAGGCCTTCCACAAAACGGTCGAGACCGGCTTCGCCACCTTCTATAGCCGCTCTCGCAATAAGCTCTGGCTGAAAGGGGAAAGCTCCGGTCACCGCCTCGTCGTCAAGGAGATCTCCACTGACTGCGATAGCGATTGCGTCCTTGTGAAAGTGGAAGCTATCGGCCCCGGAGTTTGCCACGAAGGCTATCAGAGCTGCTTCTTCCGCACGCTCCAGAGTGATGGCCAATGGGTGGTCACCGAAAACCGCACCTACGATCCGAACGCCGTCTACGGAGGTTCCAAGTAATGAAGCTCAAACTCGGAATACCCAAGGGCAGCCTGGAAAACGCCACCGTCGACCTCTTCCGGCGCGCCGGCTTCAACATCACCACCAGCTCGCGTTCCTATTTCCCCGCCATTGACGACCCTGACATCGAATGCATGCTCATCCGCGCCCAGGAGATGGCACGCTACGTGGAAGACGGAGTACTTGACGCCGGCCTCACCGGCCTTGATTGGGTGGCTGAGAATGACTCCGTAGTAGTCACCGTTGCCGACCTCATCTACGCCAAGCAGAGTTTCGGCAAGGTGCGTTGGGTGCTCGCCGTGCCAGAGTCTTCGCCCTTCCACTCCGTGCAGGACCTCGGCGGCAAAATCATCGCCACCGAACTTGTTGGCGCCACTAAGAAATACCTCGCCGCCAACGGGGTAACCGCGAAGGTGGAATTCAGTTGGGGCGCCACTGAAGTAAAACCGCCCGAGCTCGCCGACGCGATTGTCGAAGTCACCGAAACCGGGTCGTCGCTACGTGCCAACAAGCTCCGCATCATCGAAACGGTACTCGAATCCAACACCCAGTTGATCGCCAACGTCAATTCGTGGAAGGACGAATGGAAACGCCGCAAGCTGGAAGACATGCGCATGTTGCTGGAAGGCGCCATCAATGCGCTCGGCAAAGTGGGCCTCATGCTCAACGTACAGAAGGACAATCTTGCCGCGGTGCTGGCCGTGCTGCCGGCGTTGAAGACGCCGACTATTAGTCACCTCAGCGACGACGAATGGCTCGCTGTCAATACTATTCTCGAAGAGACCACGGTGCGCACCATCATCCCGAGGCTCAAGGCAGCCGGTGCTCAAGGCATCGTTGAATACCCTCTCAACAAGATCGTGATGTGAGTGAGCAATGATCCGAATCGTCGAGTCCAACGCAGTCGGAAAGATTCTCTCGCGGCGCGCCGCCCGCTTCACTGAAGCCGAGGAAGTCGTGCGCCCCATCCTCGATGCAGTCCGCAAGCGCGGCGACAAGGCGCTGGTTGAGTACGCAAAGAAGTTTGACGGTTTCGCACGCCGCACTGTCGCCGTTCCGGACAGCGATCTGGCCGCCGCAGCGAAACGCCTCGCACCTGCCTTTCGCAAAGCCGTCGCCGAAGCGTCCCGTAATATTCGGGCATTTTCCAAGGCTCAGCTTCCAAAGCCGTTTCGTGTCTCCCCGGCCCCTGGCATCAAGCTGAGCCAGATGATAAGGCCGCTTGACACGGTGGCCGCATACATTCCGGCCGGCCGCTATCCCCTGCCCTCCACCGTGATGATGACCGTCATCCCGGCGCAAGTGGCCGGCGTACCTAATGTCTGCCTCTGCACCCCGCGCCCTGTTGACGAGATCTTCGGAACGGCGGCGCTTCTGGGTGGAACCCGCGTCTTCGAAATGGGCGGAGCGCAGGCCATCGCCGCCTTCGCGTATGGAACAAAGACCGTGCCGAAAGCGGACCGCATTGTGGGACCAGGAAACATCTACGTCGCCGCCGCCAAGAAGCTATTGGCAGGCGACGTTGGCATCGACTTCATCGCCGGCCCCACGGAAATCCTCATGATTGCCGAAGACGGCAACCCGTCCTGGATTGCCGCAGACATGCTCGCGCAAGCGGAACACGATGTGGATGCCTCCGCCGTCCTGTTAACTACCTCGTCCAAACTGGCCACCGCCGTAGCCGCGGCAATCGAAGAACAACTGGCGACACTTCCTACCGCGGCAACGGCACGAAAGTCGATCGATCGCAACAGCGCCATCGTTCTCGTACGCTCGCTCGACGAAGCCGTGGAACTCTCCAACCGCTTTGCTCCCGAACACCTCAGCATTCCGGATGCGAGTCTGCTGCCTGCCATCCGCCATGCCGGCAGCGTCTTCGTCGGCCCACACAGCCCTGAAGCAGCGGGTGACTATGCATCCGGGCCGAATCACGTCCTGCCCACTTCTGGCGCGGCACGTCTCCGCGGCGGCCTGTCGGCGGCTGACTACGTAAAAGTGATCTCCGTTCAGGAACTCCGCGCGCCAGCCTTGAAGAGGCTCACGCCCGCAATCACCACTCTCGCCCGCGCCGAAGGCCTGGAGGCCCACGCCCGCAGTGTGGAGGTACGCGCCCGTGTCTGAGCCGCTACGCCCGCGCGAAGCCGTGCTCCGCATGGCGCCCTATTCCCCACCTACCGGCGGGCGCGCCGACAAACTGCGACTCGACTTCAACGAGAACACCGTCGGCTGTTCCCCGCGCGTCGCCGAGTTTCTTCGGCGCACCGTCACAGAACCGCTGCTCACGGTCTACCCCGAATACTTCGAAGTGAAGCCGGAATTGGCCCAATTCTTCGGCGTGAACGACGACCAGCTTCTCCTTACGAACGGAACTGACGAAGCCATTCAGGTTCTCGTCAATACGTATGTGGACGACAACGACGAAGTGCTGATCCTGCACCCCTCGTACGCCATGTACAAGTTCTATTCACAGCTCGCCGGGGCAGAGGTTCGCGACGTGCCCTATCGCGCGGGCACGCTGGAATTCCCCTTGCAAGAACTCCTCGACGCCGTCACGCCGCAGACGCGGGCTATTCTTATCTCGAATCCCAACAACCCTACGGGAACTGGCGTCGATCTTCCCGCCATCCGCACGATCCTCGATGCCGTGCCCAGCGTCGCTGTCCTCATCGACGAAGCTTACTATGAGTTCTGCGGCGTCACGGCGCTTGGCCTAATCCCCGAATACCCCAACCTGTTCGTCAGCCGTACGTTCTCAAAGGTCTACGGCATGGCCGCCATGCGCATGGGCTGCCTCCTCTCACAAGCAGGCAACGCAGCCTACATGCACAAGGCGCAATCGCCTTACAGCGTGAACTTGCTGGCCGCATTGGCCGCGCGGGAAGCCGTGAAGGACACTGCCTATATAGAGCAATACGTCTCTGAAGTGCTATCCGCTCGCGAGGACATCTATGCCGGCTTCCATCGCCTCGGCATCCCTTACTATCCCAGTCGCGCCAACTTCGTGTTGTTCCGCGCCGGCGAGCGCGCCGTTGAAATTCGTGACAAACTCCGGGAGAAGAAGATCCTGGTGCGAGATCGCAGTTATGAGATCGCCGGGTGTGTGCGTGTCACCGTGGGCACCCGACAGCAGGTTCGGCAATTCCTGGATGAATTGGAGAAGATCTGGTGAAACCTCTATTGGTGTTTGACATGGACGGCGTACTCGCCGATGTAACTGACTCGTACCGCGAGGCTATCGTGCAAACGGTGAAGCATTTCACCGGGCAGGAAGTCAGCCGCGACAAGATTCAGGACTATAAGAACCAGGGTGGCTGGAACAACGACTGGGAACTCTCGCAGAAGATCTGCGCCGACATGGGCACAGTCGTTGATCTCGATACCGTCATTGATGTCTTTAACGGACTGTTCCTCGGCCGCGGCGATGAGGATGGCCTCATCCACCGCGAGCGTTGGATCGCCGAACCGGGCTTACTGCAACGTCTCTCCCAGCGCTTCACTCTGGCGCTTTTCACAGGCCGCCATGACTTCGAAGTCGCCCCAACGCTATTCCGATACGCCGAGGATGTGACGTTCGATCCCATTGTCACGGCTAACAAAGTGGATCACCTTAAGCCCTCGCCTGAAGGTCTCCAGAAGATTCAAGCCGCACACCCCGGCGCGGACATCTGGTATGTGGGCGACAGCATTGACGACGCCAGCAGCGCCGCTGCCGCCGGAGTGAAGTTCATTGGCATCGCAGAAGCCGGCAAACCGCGCTATGCCGAAGCCAAAGCCGTCCTCGAAGCCAATGGAGCAGTCGCGGTTCTGGATAGCATCAATCAACTGGAGACGGTACTCCCGGCATGATCAGGAGTGCCAAGCTACAGCGCGACACCAAAGAGACACAGATCGCTGCGAGCCTCCGCATCGAAGGGAAAGGCCGCTATGAGGTTTCAACCGGTATTCGTTTCTTCGACCACATGCTGGAACTGTTCACCAAGCATGGTGGCTTCGACCTAAAACTTCACGCCAACGGCGACCTTGACGTCGATCAGCACCACACGGTGGAAGACGTCGGTATCGTTCTCGGCAAGCTTTTCGGCGAAGCCTTGGGCGACCGCAAGGGAATCAATCGCTCCGGTTACTTCGTCCAGCCAATGGACGAAACGCTCGCCGTCGTGGCGGTCGATTTAGGAGGCCGTCCCGCGTTGGTGTACAGCGACCTGGTTAAGGTACGGATGGTGGGCGATCTGCAAACCGAACTCGTGCACGATTTCTTCGACGGCCTCGCCAACAACCTCGGCGCAAACATCCATGTGAAGGTGATGTACGGCCGCAGCAACCATCACAAAATTGAAGCCGTCTTCAAGTGCTTCGCCCGTGCCATAAAATTCGCCTGCTCTAAGGACGCACGATTGAAGGACCAGCTCCCGTCCACCAAGGGCCTGCTATGATCGCCATCCTCGACTACGGCGCAGGTAACCTTCGGAGCGTACAAAACACGCTCGAAGCCATCGGCGCCCCGTTTCAATTGGCCGATGACGCCGAAGGGCTGATGAAGGCGAGCAAAATCATTCTGCCGGGCGTGGGACACTACGGCCAATTGCTCCGTTCTCTTGATGCCATGCGCGTGCGCCAAACCCTATTGGAACGCATTCGCGCCGGTGTTCCTTTCCTCGGCATCTGCCTTGGACTACAGGCGCTATTCACCGACGGCGAAGAAGCTCCGGAACAAAAGGGTCTGGGATTGTTTCCTGGCTCCGTGCGCCGGTTCCCTGAAGGCTCACGCGTTCCGCACATGGGTTGGAACTCGCTGGAACCCGTGCGCGAATCGCAGTTACTGCGCGGCCTGGGCGCCAAGCCATACGTGTACTTCGCCCATAGTTACTACTGTCCGGTCACCGATGCGGCCGCCGCATTGTGCACCTACGAAGTCCCCTACACTGCCGTTCTGGAACATGAGAACGTGTACGGCGTGCAGTTTCACCCTGAGAAATCGGGCCCCGTCGGACTTCGTATCGTGAAGAATTTCGTGGATCTCTAAAATGCTCGCAAAACGCATCATTCCCTGTTTGGACGTGACGGCAGGGCGCGTCGTCAAAGGCGTGAACTTCGTCAACCTGCGCGACGCCGGCGATCCTGTCGAACTGGCCGACCGCTACAATCAGCAGGGCGCAGACGAGTTGGTCTTCCTCGACATCACCGCCTCCAGTGACCACCGCCAGACTATGGTTGACGTGGTCTTTCGCACCGCGCGCAACGTCTTCATTCCCCTAACCGTCGGTGGCGGCGTACGCAGTGTTGTGGATGCCCGCAAGATTCTAATCGCAGGCGCGGATAAGGTGAGCGTCAACACTGCCGCCGTCCGGCGCCCGGAATTGATTACCGAACTCAGTCTCGAATTTGGAGCGCAGGCCGTGGTTTTGGCCATCGACGCCCGCCGCCGCCCCGATGGCGGCTGGAATGTCTTTACCCGGGGAGGCCGCGACGACGAAGGCATCGACGCAGTCGGATGGGCCACACGCGGCGAGGAACTGGGCGCCGGTGAGATCCTTCTCACCTCCATGGATACGGACGGTGTCCAGACCGGCTTCGATTGCCCCTTGACGCGCGCAGTGGCCCGGGCCACCCACATCCCTATCATCGCCAGCGGCGGCGCGGGAAAGCCCGAAGATTTCGTCGAGGTACTGACCGACGGTGAAGCTAGCGCCGCCCTAGCCGCCTCAATCTTTCACTACGGGACTTACACCGTCGATGACTTGAAAGAGTATCTCGACAAAGCGGGCATACCTGTCAGGAGAACGTCTTGATCATTCCGTGTATCGACCTCATGGGCGGCAAAGTAGTGCAGCTTGTCCAAGGTCGCGAAAAGGCCCTCGAAGGGGGTACTCCAGAAGAGATGCTGGCCCGATTCGCGGCCTTCCCGGTCATCCAGGTGATTGACCTCGACGCTGCCATCGGCACCGGCTCCAACGATGAGTTAGTGGAGTTTCTCGCTGCACGTGCCAACACGCGCGTCGGAGGGGGCGTCCGTACGGTGGAACGAGCTCGCAAGCTCGTCGAACAAGGAGCCAAGCGGGTCATTATCGGAACGTCGGCTTTCTCAAAAACCGGCATCAACGCGCCGTTCCTGGAGGAAGTCGCCGCGGCGATCGAGAAGGAGCGCATCCTGGTCGCAGTAGACAGCAAAGGCGGCAAAATTGTCGTGAAAGGCTGGCGCGAGTCGCTTGACCTCACCGCGGAAGAAGTCGCCGGGCAACTGGAACCCTACTGCGGCGGTCTCCTCTGCACGTATGTCGACAAAGAGGGCATGATGCAGGGAACGGATCTCGATTGGTTCCGCCGCCTCCGCGCGGCTACGTCGCTGGAACTTACGGCCGCCGGAGGTATCACCACTCTCGACGACGTGCGTGCCCTCTTAGCCATGGATATCCACACCGCGCTAGGAATGGCTATCTATACAGGCCGCCTTAGTCTCGAAGACTTAGCAAAGTTATAGCGTCAAATCTTCAAGAAGAGTTTCTTCTTGTACATCCAGTGCAACACCAGCCAGTACGCGAGAAGGATCGCTCCGCCCTCAAGCAGGGAATGATACGCGTCCCCGAAGATCATGAAGGTGCCGGTAGGTAGATGCGTACGGAATGACCGCTCGAAGAACTCCTCCCAAAGATGCGCAATCAGATACGCGGCGATAGAGTTCATACCAACCACCACTAACGGAAACGCCCAGCCACGCTTCTTCTTGACATCCAAAATCCACGAAAACGCCGCCACAAACAGGAAACAAACTCCGCCGCTGAAGATCGTCCAACCCGGAGTCCAAATCCGCTTCACCACCGGGCAGATACCGGTGAAATGCAGTACCGCGCCGGCGGCCACACCTACCAGGCCCGCCACCAGGAACTTGTTCACCGGCACGCGAGGCGCTTCGCTCTTCATCCAGCGTCCCGCCACCAGGCCCAGAATCATCGTACCCAGCGTGGGAATGAAGCTCAGCGTCAGGTAGCCACCTTCGTTGTAGAGGAATGGCTTGGTCCGCGCGAACAAATTCAAAAACCATTGATCGAAAGCGTTGCCGAGGTTGGCGTTCTTGTTCCAGTGGGCTGCAAAACCGGTGAAGTTGTACTGCCAGTCCGGAGGCACGCCGACGGATGTCCAGTCGAAGCCCACGCCCGGCACCGGATAGAGCGCCCACGCCAGCCAATACCCGGTCAAAATCACGCCGAACGCCGTCCACTGCCACTTCGGCTTGGCGAATCCGAGCAGGAACAGGAATGGATACCCCATGCCAATCTGCGTCAACGTGTCCTCAAACGTGTAATTGGTGATCGGACTATGCATGGAGCGCAGGAAGATTCCCAGCGCCGCCAGCAGGAACGACCGCCAAACGGCATGGGCGAACATGCGCCCGAACGTCCCGCCCTTCGCCATCCGCGCCGCGATCGAATACGGTAGAGCCGCACCCACCAGGAACGAGAACGAGGGTTGGATCATGTCGTGAAGAGAACAACCCGCCCAAGGTACGTGACTCTGGTTGAAGGCCAGGAAGGCCCAGAACCAGTTCCCCGGCAGGGCGCGAGCGACGGCGCTGAGGCGCAGCACCTCCGCCATCATCAACACCATCACGAAGCCGCGATATGCGTCTAAAGCGATATTGCGTTGCGGAACGGCTGTCACAGTCGTCGTTGTCTTTACGAACGGTGCGGTTTCTAAGGTCGGTTGCACGTTGGCTACCTCCGGCAGTCGTACAACGAAAACCTACCACACTTCGAGGCGCTTCTTAACAATCCGACGCTCAGGCTTAACAAAACTTTGCGTAACCCCTTTCGCGCGATTGCACGCCTACGGTAGTAATGAGGGGCCGCTTACGTGCAGGAAGCCTTGCCATCACGGCGCTGGTTCTGGCTGGTTCCATTCCCGTCGCCATGGCCGGAGACGATCCTGATCCCATAGCGCCCGTCGCTCGGCCCATCAATCATGAGCGCATGTTCGGGGTGATGCCAGATTACCAAACAGTGCGCGACCCCAAAGCCGTCTACGTTCCTCTGACCGCGCGCCAAAAGTGGCATCTGGTGGGACTCTCCACGCTTGATCCGTTCAACCTCTGTAACGCTTTCATCGGCGCAGGCCTCTCTCAAATCGACAACGATACCCCGCGCTACGGGTGGGGCGGGAAGGCATACGGTTACCGCGCCGCGGCCGCGTTTGCGGACTTGACCACCCAGGGCGTCATCAGCGGCGGTTTGGCTGTGCTCTTTCACCAGGACCCCAGGTACTTTCGCAAAGGACCCGAAGCCAATATTCCCCGCCGCGCAGCCTATGCCATCAGCCGCATTTTTATAGCTCGTCACGATTCCGGAAGAAGCGAACTCAACACAGCCAATCTCCTCGGTTTGGGACTCGGCATCGGGGCTTCAAACGCCTACTACCCATCCGCCAGCCGCACCGGTACCGTGATGTTTGGACGCCTCCAAACCAGCCTTACCGGTGATGTCATCGGCAACCTGATGTCGGAATTCTGGCCCGACATTCATGAGCGACTGTTCCACCGCCGCCACAAGACACCCTAACCTGCGATACAATCGCCATCCATGACGATCAACCGCCGTTCTGCCGTCGCCGCGCTGGCTGGAGCCGTTGTTGCGCCCCTCGCAGCGGGTGCTCCTGCAAAGGCTACGGCCTTTGCCCTCATCGGGGACCGCTATCACAACTCCGACTATATCCGCACGGCACTATCGCGGACGATTGCCAAGCAGATGAGCGTCTCCATCGACTTCTGCGATGAGACGCGCAACTTGAACGCAGACACGCTGCGTGGATACAAAATGCTCATCGTCCACAGGGATGGGATGATCTGGCCGGATGGCTATGCCGAAGAGACCAGTAACGCCGCGTGGGTCGTGAATGGACAACCGAAATTGATCTCTGAACCGCCAGTGCCGAACATCGACCCAAAGCCCGCTTACTGGATGAAGCCCGAGCAGGGCAAAGCGGTACGTCGATTCGTAGAGAACGGAGGTTCGGCGCTCTTTCTTCACAACGTCACCCACGTTGGCTTGACCGATCCCGACTTCCGCCACGTCCTCGGGGCCTCCTACACAGGACACCCGCCAATCCGCACCTTCAAGGTGAAGGTGAAGAATCACGATCACCCCATCACCAAGGGCATCAACGACTTCATCGTCACCGACGAGCAGCACTACATGGATTACGACAAGGACCGAAAGTACATCCTCCTTGAAACAGTCAACGAGGAAGGCTTGGATTTTGAGAAGAAGGGTCCGGTCGCGCCCGGTGGGTGGGCCTACGACTATGGCAAAGGTCGCATCGCCTATCTCTCACCCGGACACCTTCTCACCGTGATGTGGAATCCCGAATACATCAAGTTGCAGCAGAACGCCGTCCGCTGGCTGCTGCGAATGCCGGGCTAAAAGCGAGCTATTCCGTCGGGTGCGCCGTCGAGTGAATCTGATGCGATAACTCATTCATCGCCCGGTTCGCGTCAACACGCGCCTGCAACGGTGGATTTCCTCCGTTAACGTCAGCTGACGATTTCAGCGTATTCATAATGTCAGTGAGCGATTGGCCAAAGGAATCAGCCTGATCCTGGCTCAGGCGTCCCAACTTGACGTTGGCTCCCAGTCGCTTCTCCAGCATGGACATCCGGTCCATAGAAAGCGGTTGATCCGCGCTGGTGGCGGAGTTCGAAGAGCCGATTGCACTTGTATTCATGGATAACCTCCACCGGGCCATGAAGCACGCCAGCGTCCGAAACGCGTAGATTTCTTTTCAACAACTTGCCCGCCACAGTACTGTCAAGTTCCTGCCATTCGTCAATTTATCGGCGACACCTGACCGTAGATGCCCTATCGAACCCGCACCATCGTGAGGGAGTGATCTTAGAAGATCAACCGCAAGGCCAGTTGCATAATGCGCGGGTCCGCCGTAGTCGTGATCTGTCCAAACAGTGAGCTTGTATAACTCGTCGACGGGCTACTAAACTGTGCCGAGTTGAATAGGTTAAACGCCTCGGCACGGAACTCCGCCTTCACCCGCTCGCCAAAGAGATTCGTAGTCTTCGCCAATGCCAGATCGAGGTTGGAGCGAGTCGGCCCACGGAACGCGTTGCGGCCCAGAGTGCCATAGGTCCGCTGTGCCGGATTGTGCACCGGATCAAACCCGTCGGCGAAATACTCATCCGTCGAGAAGTTAGCCGGCGAGAAGTAATAGTTACCGGTGAGTCCCCCGAAATCCAGCGGCGCCTTCGGGTCATAGACCGTCACGCGCGAGCCAATCAGATTGGCGCGTACCTGGTTCGGGTCGCCCGCCGCCGAAGGACCCGTGCGTGTCCGGCTGCGGCTAATTCCGGCAAACACATCCAGCGGGAAACCCGTCCGATAAGTGTAAATCGGATAGAGGCTCCAGCCTTTCGTTACGCGGCCATCCCAGCCCGTCCAACGCTCGAAGGGAATGTCCCAGCCACCGCTAAACGCGATGCGGTTCGTTACGTCGTTGTCGCTCACCGCGTAGAACTGACGGCGGTTGTAGGCAGGCACATAGCCTCCACGTTCGCGGAAACCTGAGGCGTTGTCAATCGCCTTCCCGTAAGTGTAGGAGAGTTGGAAATAGCTCCCGCCCAGATACCGGTTATCCGACATCCGGCGTTGCAAGCTAGCCTGCAGGCTGTTGTAGTTGCTGTTCGCAATATTACGGAACGTGTCGACATAGCTGAAGCTGAAGCTCTCATTGCCGGGTGTCGTGTTCAGGACGCGGCTGGTTGTCCCCAGGACAAACGGATTCGAATCCGTTAGTGCGGTGAGTTTGTGGCTTGAATTCCCGACATAGCTGACTTCGGCGATCATCGAACCAGCCACCTGCCTCTGTACGCTCAGGTTGTACTGGAACACATAGGGAGTCCTCAGATTGCGATCGACGAAGTACACGCCGCCACCGCCAAAGGGAAGAAATCCTGAACCATCGAAATCGATATCCTTCGCCGGTGGCTTGGAGGGGAACGAGTTCGGGATGCCGGCCGTGCCGAAAGGATCGGTGTAGATGGGGCTTGCGCCGCTGAACGTCGACGGATCGAAGAACAAATCGGCAAATCCGAAGAACGGAGCCTGACCGTTAAACTGCAGATTGTCTTCACCCTTCAGAATGTCGTAAAACATCCCAAAACCGCCGCGAATACTGGTCTTGCTGTTCGGTGCGTAGGCGAAACCGAAGCGAGGAGCAAAATCGTTCTTGTCCGGGAAATTGGAACCGTCCGGCGCGCCCGGGTCTCCCGGGAACTGCAAGCCGATTGGCGCATTCACGAATCGCGTCGATTTGGCGCCGGGATTGAGTGAAAACGAACGCCCCTGCAAATCCTTCTTCGGCGAACTGTATTCGTATCGCAAACCCATCGTCAACACCAGGTTATTTCGCACGCGCCATTCATCTTGCGCAAACCCACCGTAGTTTTTGCTACGGATATTGGATGGAGCCTGCCCAAACTGCAGGTATTCATCGGGGTAGCCAAGCAGGAAATCGGCGTAGTCATTGCCGGAGCCGATGCCGCCATTGCCGGGGTCGCCGCTAAAGAAGAAGTTGCCGTTCACATAGAAGTCGTAGACGGTATTGTTCTGGTATGGCGTGATGCTTCCGCCGAACTTGAACGAGTGCCGGCCGCGCGTCCAGCTAAACGTATCCGCCCACGTATACGTGTTATCGATCAACGCCGTCGGACCCTGCACGCTGAAGCCAATATCGAGGCCGCTGGCGAAGCTGAGGTTGGGCGGTCCGGTGGGATTGTCGGGAGTGATCCCAACCCCGAGGTCGCTTGCCGTCGGCAGTTTGACGCCGGGTACCGATTGGAAGTTGTTATTCCGCTGTGCCGTAAAGCGGAACTCGTTCAGTGTGGCCGCCGAGAAGATCTTCGTGTAGTTGATGCTGCCAAAATACCGTTTCAGTTCAAAGTTATTCGGATATCCATTCACCGTCGCGAAGCGGAAAGGATCCACGCGATTGTTGCTGTTCCAACCCAGTGTCGCGGTGATGCGATCGTTCAGAGTGATGTTCCAGTCGATTTTGTTGGTAGTCTCATCGAAGTTATTGGGCGCAGACCCCGTGGGAAACAGCTGACCCGTAGGCGAGGTCGGAATCAGTCCCGCCTTGATGTAATTCGACGCCACACCGGCGATGCGGCTCGGGTCGATGATGCCCTGCATGGCCTTAGTGGGATCGGGCTGGAAGTAAGGGTTTGCCTGCAGAAACGCCACAACGTTGTCGTCCGGCCCCGTACGCCCGGAATTCGAATGTGAGAAGTCACCATTCAACTCGGACGGCGTAAACGTTGTAACCGATCCGTTCGAAGTCTGCGCAGCCAGCCGCTGTCCTTGGTAGCTACTGAAGAAAAACAGCTTGTCCCTGCCATTCAGCACCTTCGGAATGACGATCGGTCCACCCACCGTAAAGCCGAACTGGTTGCGCTTCAGAATTGAACGCGGTGTATCGTTCAGGTTGTTGAAGAACGAATTCGCGTTCATCTTCTCATTCCGGAGAAACTCGAATGCCGACCCATGTAAGGCGTTGGTGCCGGACTTCGTCACCACAGAGACGATGCCGCCTGCGTTGCGCCCATATTCGGCGTTGTAGTTACTCGTCAAAATTCGGAATTCCGCCACTGTGTCCGGATTCGGATTCAAAACCGGGGCGTTGTTCAGCAGGTTGTTATTTACGCCACCATCCAGCAGGAACGTGATGGAATCGCCGCGGCTGCCGGCGATGCTGAAGGGCGCCGCGGAATTGTTGCCGTTTCCCGGGGTGACGCCTGGCTGCAGCAGGGCGAGGTCGAACATGTTACGGCCATTCAACGGTAGATTGACGATGGGACGGCTGGTCACTGACTGGCCCAGGGTCGCGTTTACCGTCTCTACGTTGCTAGCCTGAGCCTCCACCTGCACTGTCTCCGCCGCCGAACTCAACTCGAGCTTGAAATCCAGGTGCAGGGATTGGTTGATATTTAGTTCCGCGGATGAAATCGTCGTTTTCGCGAACCCCGAACTCTCGGCCGTAACATTGTACTTGCCGATGGGTATCGACAGAATTTGATAGTTGCCCTCGCGGTCGGTTACCGCGTCGCGCTTCACCTGCGTCGCGGAGTTCACTACCGTGATTTTTGCGTTGGGAATGGCGGCTGCGGTGGGATCCGTAACCGTTCCGATAATTCTGCCCGCTGCGTCCTGTGCGCGCAAACAGCTTCCCACGAGGAAGACTCCAGTGAGAGACAAGAGTGCGAGGGATCTTCGATTCATCGTGACCTCTAAATAAAATTCGGACGTCCGCTTCCCGTTTAGTTTTGAAATCGGCTCGGAATCGCAGGACGGTTGAAGACTGAAGCCCGGAAGGCCGGCTGCGAGCGGCAGCGTGCCTAACACGAATGATTGAGATAGTTGTAACAGCCCCGGAACGTCGCGGTCAAGAAGAATTCTTTATGAGACCTATCAAGACGACGAGCCGAGCTCCGTCAGGATTTCCAGTGCGGCGTCCCGAGGCGAGGCCGCGCGCGTAACCTGCCGCCCAATGACGAGGTGGCTGGCCCCCGCCGCCATCGCTTCGGCCGGTGTCGCGATACGCTTCTGGTCTCCCCGATCTGCGCCTGCCGAGCGCACGCCAGGCACTACCAGCAACGGTTCCGGACCCACCAGCGACCTCAGCCGCGCTACTTCCAACGAAGAGCAGATGAACCCGTCCGCACCAGCATCCATCCCTCGCCGGACGAAATACTCCACTTGCTCCGCCACCGTTCGGCCAGTGTACCCAAGTTCGTCCAGATCGGATTGATCAAAGCTGGTCAGCACAGTTACTGCCAGAACTTTCATTGTCGAACCGGCAGCCCCTTGCCGAGCCGCGCGAATCACTTGAGGCGATGAGTGGACCGTCAGGAATCGTGCCCCCAGCAACGCAGCGCGTGCCGCCGCCCGCGCCACTGTCGCTCCGATGTCGTACATCTTCAGATCCAGAAATACATCCTTGCCCTCTGCAACCAAATCGCGCACAACCGAAGGCCCCTCGGCGGTAAACAACTCCAGGCCGACCTTATAGAAATCCACCGCGTCGCCCAACCGCCGCACCATCTCCCAGGCTAGAGGCTTAGCCTCCATGTCCAGGGCCACAATCAAGGGATTATTCATTTGACAATCACTGCCTTTCGTTCTCTTGACTTGACCCGTCCCACCACTCGTCCCGGCAGCCTCTCCGCATCCTGAGGGGCAACCGCAATCAGCAGACCCCCTGCCGTTTGCGGATCGTACAACAATGCCTCAACCTCGGGTGGCAAGTCGCGTTGAATTTCGACATCGCAGGATGCAAACTCACGGTTGTTCTTCAAACCACCGGGCTGCGCGCCGGCTGCGGCATAGGCAAGGGCGCCAGGCAGAAACTCCACCGCGTTCGCCTCAATCTCCAGTGTTACTTTGCTGCCCAGCGCCATCTCACGCGCGTGCCCAATCAGACCAAATCCCGTAATATCGGTGCACCCGTGTGCGTCCGTCCGTAACATGGCCTCGCACGCTGCTTTGTTCAACCGCAGCATCGAATCGATAGACCCCTGCACGTGCGCGGCGTCCGCAATCCCACGCTTCAAGGCCGTCGAAATCACGCCCGTCCCAATCGCCTTCGTCAGCACCAGCACATCGCCCACGCGCGCCGAAGAGTTCGCCAAAATCCGATCGGGATGAATGGTACCGGTTACCGCATAGCCGAATTTGATCTCCGGGTCGTTCACGCTATGCCCGCCCAACAGCACGCAATTGGCCTCCGCGAGTTTGCTCGCCCCGCCCTTCAGAATTGCCTCCAAATCGTCCAGGTCGCCGTCCCCCGGGTACGCCAGGATGGAAAGCGCCGAGATCGGCTTGCCCCCCATCGCATACACATCGCTTAGCGCATTTACTGCCGCGATAGCACCGTAAGTGAAAGGATCGTCAACAATTGGCGTGAAAAAATCGACTGTCTGCACCAAGGCACACTCCGGCGAAAGCTTGTAGACCCCGGCATCGTCGGCAGTGTCGAAGCCTACCAGCACGTTCTCGTTGGAAATCCGCGGAATGCGCGGCAAAACCTGGTCCAAAACCTTTGGACTAAGCTTCGACGCTCAACCGGCGGCTTTCACGTGCGCTGTCAACTTGCGATCGGACATACGTCTTTCGCTATGATAGCGGTCCAATGGAACGTTTCGTTTGGAAGAGCCGCATTCGCTTCGTAGACACAGACGCCACAGCCCGCATTCACTACACCGCGGTCTTCCGTCACTTTGAAATTGCTGAGGACGAGTTCTTCCGTCACCTCGGGTTCCCCTACAACACCCGCGACAGCAGCGTGTCCTATCCCCGGGTGCGTGTGGAAGCTGAGTACCTGGCGGCGCTCGCCTATGAGGATGTGGTTGATGTGGTGGTCACTCTCGAGCGCATTGGGCGCAGTTCGTACACCCTGGCCTTCCACATGGAAAAAGCGGGATCCACAGCCGCGCGCGGCAAGATCACCGTGGTGTGCATGGACCTCGCCACCCAACGCTCGCGCGCGCTGCCTGAAGATTTGGTGCAGGCGATGGCGCTATACCAGCAGCCACCCGAACCATCCCAAACCGGCGGCTAAGAGTAGCGCAGCCGGAACGCGTTGCGCCCATTGCGGCACCCGCACCCGAGCGATCCAATGAACCAACACTCCGAATAGCAACGCCAGAAGCAACTCCCCAGCCAGCGCGCCCGCAAGGAACCAGGCCGGGCCCTGCTGACTGCTGCGCAGATATTCAGCGAACGCCAAGCCATGAAAGACTCCCAAGACGCCCACCACAAGCCAACGCTGCCCGGCATTCGGAAGCAACAAGATCTCCACCGCCAAGTAGGCAATCGTCAACGCGGCAGCCGCTTCTATGAATCGCTCCGAGGGATACCAGGGCAGCCCTGGGAACACATACGCCGCGATTGACTGACCCACGAAGAACGTAGCCACCAACGTCACCAATTCCCGGCGGCTTCGTGCCGCCAGCACAAGTGCCAGGATGAACAGCACGGGCGCCACCGTGCCCATGGCGCGCGCCAAGCCCGTACTCACCCTCGTTACAGCCACTTCCATCAACGACGGGGGTTCAAAGCGAAGCGTCGCTTTGGTGTTCGTGAGTTCAAACACGGCCTGGTCCGTCTTGCCACCGCTCACGGCTCGCAGCACATGGATGTGATTCGGAACTGTCACCTTGTGGAATAGGCACTCCACAACCAACCGGTCCGGCGTAGTCTTGTACTGATACGTGGCCGTGCATCGATACGAGCCGTCGCTCGCGGTCTCCTGGCAGCTCGCCGCCGTGCGTTGCGCGCCTTCAAAAGTAATGGAGTCCAACAGCAAGTCGGGCTTTGCCAAGTGACGCGCCTCGAACAGCGGCATGCGCAAATCGTAGTGCAGGGTGGAGCCCTCCAGGATGGCGTCCCCGGTACTTACGCTCACCATATGCGCCGCCGCCGGCGCGGCTAACAGAAGCAGGAGGATTCGTTTCATGCAACGACCGCGACACTCACTTGACGGCGAACGCGCACAAACACGATCCGCAATGTGGCCAGTACTGGAATGGAGAGGAACATTCCCGCGATACCGCCGATCTGCTCGCCGGCAATCACTCCAAAGATCACTAACAATGGATGCAGCGCAATCCCGGAGCTCATCAGAAACGGCTGCACCACATAATCCTGGAACAACCGGTATACCAGGAAAAATACAACTAACCACAGAACGCCGCTAAAACCGCTGAACCCGGATACAACAACGATGATGACGGCCGCCGACAACGGTCCCACGAAAGGCAGGAATTCCAACGCCCCGGCGATCGCCGCCAGCAGCACCGGATAGGGTACGCCGACTACCACGAACAGCGTCACATAGACCAGAAAAGTCAGAACGCACAGAATCACGGTGGCGCGAATAAATTGCAGCAAGAGCACATGCACATCACGCAAAATGTCCTTCGAAGCCGCCCGCACCGGGCCCTCCGGCAACACCTCCAGAAATGCCGCCAGAATTCCCGACCCATCCTTCAACATGAAGAAGCTCAAGATCGGAACCAGTACCAAAAACGGCAAATCGGTCAGCACGCCCAACAACCCGAAGCCCGCGCGTTGCAGCACCGGCACAACATCTTTCGCGTGTTCCTCAATCCATCCTGGAAGCGCCGCCGTCAACTCCACCCGTCGCGATTCCATCCAAACCGGCACTGGCCAGCTTGAGGGATCGCTGATACGTTTCACCAGATCGGGAACGTGCGCTGCCAGGTTCGATGCCTGGCTCACCACCGCGCCGCCCACCAACGCCCCAGCGGTTACCAACAACGCCAGCAAGACCAGGTACACCACCGCCAGTGCAATTGTCCGCGATCGCCTGTGTGTCAATTCCTTATCGATGCGGTCCACCACCGGCGCCAGCAAATACGAAAACAGCAGTGCCGCCGTGAAGATCAGCAGCGTTCGCCGAATCACGTAAGTGAGATAAATAACCAGCCCAACCAGAAAAACAGTCCACGCGGCGCGGGCAGACCGCGCGTCGATACCGAGCATGCCGCTATCCTAACAGGTAGCGGATCTTCCATGACTGAAGCCCCAACCGACCACATGCGACGAATGGTGGATAAACTCCACGAACTCGAAGACAGGCTCCGGCAAGGCGGAGGACTCAAGAAAATCGACAAGCAGCATCGCGATGGAAAGCTTACCGCGCGTGAGCGCATAGCCAAGCTGATCGACCCCGGCTCGCCTTTCCTCGAGGTGGGCCTGCTCATGGCTTACGATCAGTACGACGGACAAGCACCCGGTGCGGGTGTGGTCACCGGTGTCGGCCGCATCGAAGGCCGCCCCGCCGTCATCGTTGCCAACGACGCCACAGTCAAGGCCGGCGCCTGGTGGCCTGAAACCATTCACAAGATTCTCCGTGCGCAGGAAATCGCCATGCGCAACCGGATCGCCATCGTCTACCTGGTGGACTCCGCTGGAGTCAATTTACCTCTCCAGGATTCCATCTTCCCGGGCCAGTACGGCGCGGCGCGCATCTTCTACTACAACAGCCTCATGCGGCGAAAACTTCGCATTCCGCAACTCGCCGCGGTGATGGGACCATGCATTGCCGGCGGCGCCTACTTGCCCGCCTTGAGCGACGTGATTTTTATGGTGAAGGGCACCAGCTTCATGGGTCTTGGCGGACAAAACTTAGTGAAAGCCGCCACCGGCCAGGTGGTCGATGCCGAAGATTTGGGCGGCGCTCATATGCACACCGCCGTTAGCGGCGTGGCCCACTACATGGCGGAAAATGACGACGACTGCCTCCGTCTTATCCGCCTCAAAATGAGGGAGCAACCCGCGCCCCCGGAGCGTCCTCAAGGCACCAACCCTTCCCAACCGGCTGACGGCCTCTACACCATCCTCCCCGCGGACCATCGCCTTCCTTACGACATGCAGCAGATCATTGATCGCATCTTCGATGAAGGCGACTACCTCGAATTTCAACCCGAGCACGCCCCGGAACTTCTCTGCGCGACAACCCGTCTCGCCGGATACACTGTCGGAGTCATCGCCAACCGCCGCGGTTTTCTCAAGGGTCACGGACGTCCCCGCATCGGAGGCATCGTCTACACCGAGTCGGCCCGCAAAGTCGCTTATTTTGTCGAGACCGCCGAACGGCAGGGTCTGCCACTCATCTATCTGCAGGACGTCTCCGGCTTCATGGTGGGAGTGGAAGCGGAGACCGAAGGCATCATCCGTGCGGGGGCGGAAATGGTGGAAGCCATGGCCTGCGCTACCGTCCCCAAGATCATCCTTACCGTCAACCACGCCAGCGGAGCAGGTTACTACGCCATGGCCGGCCAGGGCTTCGATCCCCACTTCGCCTTCGGTTGGCCCACAGCCCGCATCGGAGTCATGGAAGGCGACGCCGCCGTACAAGCCGTCCACGGCCCCGAACTCGAAAAACTGAAGGCAGCGAATCAACAAATGCCCGAAGAGTTAAAACAGCGAATCGACCAGACTCGAGCGGACTATGACCGCTGGCTCGATGCCCAACACGGAGCAGCCCGTGGCCACGTGGATGCACTCCTCGATCCACTGGAAACCCGCCGTATGCTCGCCTTCGCCCTCGAAGTCACCACTTACGCGGGGCAGCGCCAATGATACGCATCGCCAATGGGCAAGGCTTTTGGGGGGACTGGCTGGAAGCGCCGGTGCGTTTAGTGGAGCAAGGTCCTCTCGACTATCTCACCCTCGACTACCTGGCCGAAGTAACGATGTCAATCCTCCAGAAGCAGCGCAAGGAGGATCCGAACCTCGGTTACGCGCGTGACTTCCCTCCCCTCATGGCCCGGCTCGCCGCCGCCATCAAACAACGCGGCGTCACTGTCCTCGCCAACGCTGGAGGAGTCAACCCGATAGCCTGCGCCCGTGAGGTCCGCCGCGTCGCGCCTCAGTTGAAAGTAGCCGTGGTGCTTGGTGACGATGTTCTCCCCCGTATCGACGAGCTACTCGCCAAGGGTTACGACTTGAAGAACATCGACACCGGCGAGCATCTGTCTTCGATTCGCTCTCAAATCCTCAGCGCCAACGCCTACATCGGAGCTTTCCCGCTCGCCGAAGCCCTCGCCACCGGGGCCGATGTCGTCATCACAGGGCGCTGCAACGACGCTGCCCTCGCCCTGGCCCCCATGGTTCACCGCTTCGGCTGGAAGCCTTCCGATCACAACTTACTCGCTGCCGGAACCGTCGCCGGTCACATCGTCGAATGCGGTGCCCAATGCACTGGAGGCAACAGCCAGGTTGACTGGCAGATTATCCCTGACCTCGCCAACATCGGCTATCCCATCGTCGAAATGGAATCGAATGGCGATTTCATCGTCACCAAACACAAGGGCACCGGGGGCCGCATCAATACCCACATCGTGAAGGAGCAACTGGTGTACGAGATCGGGGATCCTCAGCGCTACATCGTGCCCGATTGCGTCACAGATTTCACCAGCGTGCATCTCCAAGACGACGGACCCGACCGCGTGCTGGTGACAGGCGCAAAGGGCGCCGCGCCCACCCCGTACCTGAAACTCTCCATCAGCTACGCCTGGGGCTGGAAAGCTATGGGCACGCTCGTCTACAGTTGGCCAAACGCACTGGAAAAGGCTCGCGTCGCCGACGCCATTGTGCGCGAACGGCTCGCCGCCCTCGGCCTGAACTTTGAAGAAGTCTACAGCGAGTATTTCGGCGTCAACGCCTGCCACGGCCCCGTTGCCGCTCCGGTGGATGACCCCTCCGAAGTGCAACTCCGCATCGGCGCGCGCGGTCACGACCGCAAGGCCCTGGACCGCTTCACGCGCGAACTCATCCCTCTCGTCCTCAGCGGGCCGCCCACCGGAACCGGATACGGAGATGGGCGTCCCTCCGTCCGCGAGGTCGTCGCGTACTGGGGAGCGCTCGCCCCGCGCGAAGAAATTCACACCCGTGTGGAGGTAGTGGAATGAAAGTCCCGCTGAACCGGATCGCCCACGGACGTTCGGGAGACAAAGGCGACATCGCCAACATTGGCATCATCGCCTGGAAGCCCTCGCAATACGCCGCCCTCGTGCGTGAGGTCACGCCGGAGCGCGTCAAAGCCTTCTTCGGCGAACGCGTGCTTGGCGCTGTAGAACGCTACGAACTCCCCAACATCGCCGCGCTCAACTTCCTGCTCTACGGCGCTCTCGATGGAGGCGGTACGCTGTCGCTTCGCATCGACGCCCAAGGGAAGACGTACAGTGCGGCGCTCCTGCGCATGGAGATCGACGTCACCGAAGAAGAACTGCTATGAGCGAGTTACTGATACACCAGGACGGACGCCTGCTCACCCTCACACTCAACCGTCCCGAAAAACGGAATGCCCTGGCGGCCGCGCTCTGCCACCAATTGGTAAACGCGCTGGACGCCGCGGAAGAGGATGACTCGGTAGGAGCAGTCCTGCTCACAGCCAACGGATCCGTCTTCTGCGCGGGCATGGACCTCGATGAGACCCTCGCCCCGGACGCCTCCGAGCAGATTCGCATCCACGAGCGTCTCTTCACCGTCGGCTTCCGCTTGCCGAAGCCCCTCGTTGCGGCCGTGCAGGGTCCGGCCCTCGGCGGAGGAGTCGGCCTGATTGCCAGCGCGCACGTCGTTGTCGCCGCGCAAGGCGTGAGCTTTGCACTTGCAGAAATTCGCCTCGCTCTGTGGCCGTTCGTCATTCATCGCGCCTTGGTGGCCGCCCTCGGTGAGCGCCGGGCGGTAGCCCTCAGCCTTACCGGTCGTGTCTTTAGCGTCCAGGAAGCGCTACAGTGGGGATTGGTACACGAGGTGGCACCGGCCATCGAATTGGAAGACCGGGCCCTCGATGTAGCCCGCAAACTGTCTTCGGCCAGTCCTGACGCCCTCGCGAGAGGCTTGGATTTTGTCCAGCGATCGCGTGGCAGAACTTTGGCCGACGGCGGCGAACTGGCGATCGAAATGCGTGCGGAAGCATTTGCGAGCGCCGATTTCCAGGAAGGCGTAAAAGCATTCCAGGAAAAACGGCCCCCGCGGTGGCCTTCGCTGGAAGGCAATTAATGGCCCGAGGTTGGGAAAGTAAATCAGTAGAAGAACAGCAAACGTTGGAATGGGTGAGGCCGGCCGGTCCACAACTCCCGCCGGAAGAACTCGAAAGGCAAAAGCGCCGCGAGGGTCTCCAACTGGAGCGCGTCCGCGTTGTCCACGATCTCGAAACTGCGCAAAATCCCCGCTATCGCGAGATGATGCGTCAGGCCTTGGCGCACCTCGACGCTAAGCTGGCCGCCCTGGAGCAGTAGCCCGGCTCAGCGCGTCCGCGATCCGCTGCTCATCCGCCGCCTCTTCAAACCGCCTCGCCGCGGCCAGAACCTCCGCCATCATCACATGGGGCTCCGGGTCGCTCTCGTCGAGGCGCATCGCTTCGTGGCACCAGTTGGTGAAGGCTCGCCGCTCATTGGCCGCCAGCGATAGCTTTGCTAACTGCTTACAGGCACGGGCATGATTCGGGTTTAACGCCACGGCTTTCTCAAAAGCCACAAACGCGCCGCCCAGGTCGCCGCGATCCGTCAGCCGAATCCCTTCCCGATAGCACTCATCCGCGTCCATAGGGTTACTTCCTCAAAAACCGCTCTAGCGGCAAAGCCGGAACCGTGTGCCCGTTCCCCGTCACAGTCTCCGCACGGAACAGTGAATTGATGACGGCTTCTTCGGTCGCCTCAATCACGGCCGCAAACAGGTGTGACGCCTCATCGTTCCCCAGCACCGGTTTCCCTCGCGCCGTGGAAAACGCAATTGCGTAATCGCCGCTTCCATTTTCGCCGGACGAACCTGTTCGCCCCAGGCCCATCATTGCCCTCATCCCCATGCGCTTCAAATTGCGGCTATCCAGCGGCGCATCTGTCGCAATCACGATCATGCACGATCCCGCGCCATTGCCCAGCGACGCCCCAACGGGAACGCCATTCACAGTCAGCCGACCACCGTAATTCGATTGCACCAGTACGCCCACGGTGAACCCTGAAGTGAGTTTCCGCGACGAAGTTCCGATACCGCCCTTATACCCAAAGGCAACGGTCCCCATCCCCGCGCCAACCGCCCCCTCTTCCACCGGACCGTCCTTCGCTATGCGTAGAGCCTGAAATACCTCATCCCGCCCCACCGGCCGGCTCCGGATGTCATTGAGATATCCGTCGTTGGTCTCCCCCACCACTGGATTGATCGACCGCACGGTCTCATTCCCAGGCAGGGCGAGCATCCAATCCACCAGCGCATCCGCAACCCTCCACACGTTGAGCGTGGACGTCAACAGAATCGGGGTCTCAATCTCGCCCAACTCCCCCACCTGTGTTGACCCGATCAGTTTGCCGAAGCCGTTACCCACATACACGGCTCCGGCCACCTTTTCCTGAAACAGGTTGCCCCCATGAGGCACAATCGCGGTCACGCCAGTGCGGATGGAATCGCCACGCCTCAGAGTGACATGGCCTACACGCACACCCGCCACATCCGTGATTGCGTTCAGCGCTCCTACTGGCAGGACGCCGATAATGACCCCTGCCTCACGAGCCCGCGGCCGAGGTTGCCCGCTCATAACTGCCACACTCAACAGCACAATCAGCCAGCGCATTCGCCTGTTGTAGCACAACCACCTTCACGACATTTCACTGGCCTCATCCGCATCCCCGAAAACCTCCTCGCGGATAATCCGTTCCGTGGCTTCGTTCAGATAGGAGTGCAGCGCCCTCTGCAACTCCAGAAACTCCGGCCACAGAGTGTGATTGAGAAAGTCTCGTGGAGCCCGCACCATCACCGTGGTGGAACGCTGGCGCTTATAGCGGAACGGTCGCAGCCCGTATCTGCGGCAAAGCGCGGTAAACAACCGCCTCTGCCACTGGTCTGCCAGGGTAAACTGCATCTCAATGGTAGACGGGGTTTGCGCAGCAGCATTCAGCGAGGCGCGGATTCGCTCAATCGCCGCCGCAGCAGCCTGGCGTTCGCCCGGTGTCGCGGCACCCTCAAACAGCGCCGTGATCTTTCGCAGCTTCTCCCGGAGTTGCTGTTCATTGGTCATTCACCACTAAGATAGCGGTAATTCAAGCCCGAACAGGAGCCCGCCCGAGGTTGCGCGCCGCCCTGGTCACAAGACGGTGCTGGCGTAACGCCCGACGCCGCTTCGTCCGCTGATCCAGCCACACGCGGATATGAGCGAAGATCAGTCCAACGGTTGTATCCGGTATTTGGCGGGGCATAGAAGGATTATGCAGCCTACCGCGTGGGATTAACAGGGAAAGGCCCTGCGAAAGTACCGGGCTCACGTACTGGAACTTACTCATCCCTCAGCGCAACTACCGGAGATACCCGCATCGCGCGTAGCGCAGGTAACACCGTGGCGGCAAGCACCGCCACCAACAATGCCAACGGCGCCGCCGCGAAAGTCGCCACATCCGTCGCGCCCACTCCAAACAACATGGCTTTCAACAGCCGCGTCAGTGCCAGTGCCCCGCCCAGGCCGATCGCTATCCCCGTCACACCCAGCACCGCACCCTGTCCCACTACCATCCGCAACACATCCATCTGCGCCGCTCCGAGCGCCATCCTCACGCCGATTTCCTGCGTCCGCTGTGCTACCGAATAGGAAATCAGCCCATAGGTGCCGATCGCCGCCAGCAACAGCGCGATGCCCGCAAACAGGGCCAGTAGGATGGTATCGAATCGCGGTTCAGAAACCGACCGGCCCAAGGCCTCCTCCATGGTGACCGTTTCCGCAATCGTGACTCCCGCATCAACGGACTGTACCGTGCGGCGCAACTCATCGCCCAGCCGCGCCGCGTCGCCCTTCGTGCGCACCACAAGGAACATCCGCGACCCGTATGTCTGTGCGAACGGCATATAGTAAGCCGGGTCAGTATCTACGTTCAGTCCAAGATACTTCAAGTTACCCGTCACACCCACGATCTGCAGCCAACTGTTGCTGGCGAACGCGCTTTGCTTCATGCGCTTCCCTACCGCATCCTCTCCGGGGAAGAAGTGCTTCGCGAAGCCTTCGCTGACAATCGCCACGGGCGCGGCGTCCGCTTTGTCGTGATCGTCGAAGTATCGCCCTCGCAGCAAAGGCACTCCTAACGCGCGGAAGTAGTCCGGACCCACAGACGCCACAGAGACCACCGGATTCATCGCGCCCGGCGCCAGTGGACGGTCCTCCAACTGGAATGTATCGGCATCGCCCTGCCTATCCGGCGGCAGCGAATCGCCGACCGCCGCCAACTCCACGCCCGCAACGCCCCGTACCCGGCGCAGCACTTCGTCGTAAAAGGCGAGCCCCGCCGGTGCTTCGCCATACTTGGCGTTGCCGGGTGAGATCATCATCGTAAGAATCCGTTGCGGTGGAGTGGACAAGCCGCCGCTGACGCTCTGTAAGTTCGCAAAGCTCCGCAGCAGCAGTCCAGCGCCCACCAGCAGCATCAGTGAGATTGCGATTTCCGATACGACCAAGACGGCTCTCATTCGCCCGCGAGCCCGGCTTGTCCCGCCACCCCGTCCGCCGTCTTTGATAGTCGCGTTCAAATCCGCTTTCGCGCTCTCCAGCGCCGGCGCCAGGCCGAACAGGATTCCGGTGAATAGGGAGACGAATCCCATGAAGGCAAACGCACCCGCATCCAGGCGCACAGACTCGATCATCGGCAGGTTTCCTGGATTCCAGACGCGCACTAGTTCGACCCCGCCCCACGCTAGAAGCAAGCCCGCCCCGCCGCCAACCAAAGCCAGCAGCACGCTCTCAGTCAGCAGTTGCCGCACCAGCCGGGCCTTGCTTGCGCCGAGGCTTAACCGCAACGCCATCTCCCGCCGCCGCACCGTTGCCCGCGCCAGCATCAGGTTGGCCACATTCACCACGGCGATCAGCAGCACCAATCCGACCGCACCCGCCAGTACCAGAATGGCCGGCTGCAGTGTTGGCCCCACCACTGCCTGCCGCAGACTAAGCACGGGAAATTTCACTCGCTGGTATTGAGGATTCTGTTGCATGAGCAGCAGCCCGACGTTGTTCAACTCGGCTTCTGCCTGCGCCAGTGTCACGCCGGCCTTCAACCGCCCAATGCCGCGGTAAAACCAGGGTCCAAACCTGGTGGGAGGAGCCAGGCGCAGATTCGTCCAAATCTCGGTGGCCTGGCCGGGATACGGAAACGCGACTGGCGTGACGCCAATTACGGTCGTCGGCGCGCCGTTGACAAGGATCGTCTCGCCCACCACCTCCGGCCTGCCTCCAAAACGCCGCCGCCAGATCCCTTCGCTCAACACCGCCAGAGACGCGCTACCGGGCCGATCCTCGCCTGCGGCGAACGTACGCCCGGCCAACGGCCGTACCCCGAGGGTATTGAAGAACCCGGCGGTCACAAGTCCGCCCTGCACTTGCTCCGGTACGCCTTCTTTGCCCCCAACATCGAAACGCTGCCCGCGAAATAGAGACGGCTCTTCAAAGACGTGGTTATTCTCCTTCCACGTCAGATAGTCCTTGACGCACATGGTCCCAAAGGCAAAGTCTCGCGGGTAATAGCGCATGTAGACCACGGCCACACGGTCAGCCTCCGGGTACGGCAACGGACGCAGGAGGACGCCGTAGGCCACGCTGAACATTGCCGTGGTTGCGCCGGTGCCCACCGCCAAGGCAAGTACGGCCACCACCGTAAACGAGAGGTTCTTGCGAAGGGTTCGCAAGCCATAGCGGAGATCCTGCGCGAGTTGTGTCAGCAGGCCTCCGGCCCGCACAGCCCGCACCTCTTCCTTCACCTGTTCCAATCCGCCCAAAGCGAGCCGCGCAGCCCGCGCCGCCTGTGCCGGTTCCATTCCGGCGGCCACCTTTTCTTGAGTCACCTGTGCCAGGTAGGTGCGCAGTTCGTCGTCCAATTCCCGTTCCACACGCGTACCCGTGAACAGATTTTTTCGCAGGCTGGCCAGCAGATTCAATATCGACATCTCGTATAGGTATTCTATAGGTCTTCCTATAGACTGTCAATACGTC
>JBDTMC010000008.1:0-43173 GCA_039934475.1 Bryobacteraceae bacterium
GTCTTCCGCTCCATTCACATAAGCAACTTCGGCGGTGACTACATCGTTGGCGCGCCATTGGGCGGGCTGAGTGTTGCTCACGTAGCGCGTCGTGACCTGCTGGACGAGGTAGTTGGGCAATTTTCCGTCGAGGCTTTCGGCGGCAGTGCGCGCTTCTTCGACATCGGAATCGACTCCTGGCAGCGGGGCGCGGGTGACCGGCGTGGGAGCGGACTCTTCGACGGGCTTTGGCGCCTCACGGGCTGGCGGGTCAGGTGGTGGGGATGGTGCGGTAGCCCAGGGCGAGGGGGGAAGACCTGTGGGTGTGCCGACTTTCGCGGCGTCTACCGGTTTTTCAGCGGCGGCGCGTTCGGATTCGGAGCCTTTGCGCGCCAGGGTGACGCGCAGCACCGTCTCCTCGTCGTCGGCATTCACTTCCAGACGGAGGTGATCGCCGGGTTTGAGGAGTGAATCGCGGATGGGTTCGCCAGCCATATCAAGGAACTTGGTTTTCGGCAGGACGCGGAATTGGAGGGTTCCCTTCCCTTTGGTGTCGGCGATGAGTTCCTTCTCTGCGAGGTGGCGGAGAGTGCCTTCGATGCCGTGGAGGGCTGGCATTACCGAGGAGGTAGGTTGCGCCGGCTGGTCCTTGGATTTGCGCTTGGGGAATTTGATCTCGGGGAACGGGAGGTTACCCGGCAGACGCGAAGGATATTGGTTCGGGTATTGATTTGGCGGGTATTGGCCGGGCGGGTATTGGTTGGGCGGATAGGGTTGTTGGGCGGATAGTACAAGTGCCGCGCTGAGTGCAGGGACCAGAAAGAGTCGCGGGGACATGAACCACCACCTCTTCCCAAATTCTACAACGGTATGGTGCGGGTAACCTCGTCAAAGCGGCGTTGGAGGTAGTTTCTTTCCACATCGTTAGTGGTGATTTCGAGGGCGCGGCGATAGGCGGCGGCGGCCTCAGGGAGACGTTGGAGGCGGCGCAGGAGGTCAGCCCGAGCGGCGTGCCAGAGACGGTAGCCTTTGAGATCGGATTCGAGCTTATCCACGAGAGCCAGACCGTGTTCGAGAGAGTGCGCGAACGCCATGGCGACAGCGTAGTTGAGCGCTACGACGGGGGTAGGGTTTAGGTGGCGGAGACGGGCATAAAGGCCGGCAATTTGAGGCCAGTCGGTTTGCTCCGGAGAGGCGGCTTCGGCGTGAACGGCGGCGATGGCGGCCTGGATTTGATAGGGACCGGGGAGTCGGAGGGCGAGTCCTTTCTGGAGCGCGGCGATTCCGGCTTGTATGTCGGTTTGATCCCACGAAGCGCGGTCCTGTTCTTCCAGGACGACCAAGGCGCCGTCATTCGAGACGCGGGCGACGTGGCGGGAATGATGGAGCAGCATGAGCGCGAGGAGACCCCAGTTTTCGGGCTCAGAGGGCAGGAGGGTACAGAGCAGGCTGGCGAGGCGAATGGCTTCGCGGCAGAGATCGGTGCGGATGAGGCGGGCGCCGTTTGTGGAGCTGTAGCCTTCGTTGAAGATGAGGTAGAGGGCGGATTGGACGGCGGTGAGGCGGTCGGAGATGCGGTCGAGCGGAGGCACTTCGTAGGGAATGCGCGCGGTTTGGATTTTTCGTTTGGCTCGCACGAGGCGCTGGGCCATGGTGGGTTCAGGAGTGAGAAAGGCGCGGGCGATCTCAGAGGTTTCGAGGCCACCCAGCGTGCGGAGTGTGAGGGCGACCTGGGCTTCCATGGAAAGAGCGGGATGGCAGCAGGTGAAGATGAGACGGAGACGGTCGTCGGGGTAGGTCATGCCGGTCTCCGGGAGGTCGGGTGGCGGGGTATGGGAGGCGCTCTCATAGGCCAACGCTCCTTGTTTGTTGCGGCGTGTGGTCTCGCGGCGGGTGGCGTCGATGAGTTTGCGCTGGGCGGCAGCGGTGATCCAGGCGGCGGGGTTGCGAGGGATGCCAGTTTGGGGCCAGCTTTCGAGCGCGGAGGCAAGGGCGTCTTGCATTGCCTCTTCGGCCAAGTCGAATGAGCCGGAAAGCCGGATCAACGTGGCGATGATCCGGCCCGATTCTTCGCGGAAGACGCTTTCGGCGGCCGCGCGGGGGTCCATACGGGTTCACACGCGAGCCGGAACGCCGGCGATGGCGCGGACTTCGATGGCCGCGCGGCCGACGCCCGCCAGACGGCGGCCCCAGTGCTCTGCTTCCGCCATGTCCTTGCAGTCGAGCATGTAGTAACCGCCGAGGACTTCTTTGGTTTCGGCGTAAGGCCCGTCAGTGGACGATAGCTGACCGCCCTGCGAACGGACGGTGATTGCCGTACGGGCGGGCGTCAACGGACTGGCGCCGTGGAAGATGCCGGCCGCTGTGGCATCGTCAATCACCGCATAGTGATGGCGAATGGTGGCGACACGCTCCTCCTCGGTTAAAGGAGGAGCGCCGGCGGGGAAGTAGAGCAGGAACATGTATTGCATAAGTTAGGCGGTGGCGACCTGAGAGAAATCCATGACGGGCCGGATTTCAATGGAACCCTGGGAGGCATGAGGGATTTTGGCGGCCCACTGGATGGCTTCGTCGAGGTTCGCGCAGTCCAACATGTAGAACCCGCCGAGCTGCTCTTTGGTTTCGGCAAAGGGGCCGTCTGTAGTGCCGATTTTGCCGTCGTTGACGCGCACCGTGGTGGCCGTAGCGATGGGGTGGAGAGCTTCGCCGCCGATGTAGACACCGGCGTCCTTTATAGCGTTGGTGAAAGCGTAGTAGTTGCCCATCTCGGCTTGCAGTTCCTGGGGCGATTTGCGGGCGTCGACAGCTTCGTCCAGGTAGATGGCGAGGAGGTATTTCATGGTGTGGTCCCTTTCGTGTTTGACGGTCATTGTAGCGAAACCGGCCGTCAGTTCCACGACGCGCGGATTTGGACGAATCGACAGGGGGTAGCGACTTTTTTGCCCGGACGGCCTGATTGAGGGCAACTCTTGTAACCGATTGAGGGTAATCCACGTACCATAGGAGTGAAAGCTGGCGCGCGCATGTCTTTTCGATTCCCCTCTCTGGTAGTGTTTTTTGCCGCCGTAGTGCCGTTTGTGTTGATGGCCGGCGACGACGACGTGACGTTCAAAAGCGACGTGGCGCTGGTGCGTGTGGACGCGCAGGTGCTGGATTCTGGCAACCGGGCTATCACCCATCTCACCGCCGCGGATTTTGTGCTGCGAGAGAACGGCAAGCCGACGGAGATCCGGAATTTCCTGAGCGAGGATATGCCCCTGGATGTGCTGTTTCTTCTGGACGTGAGCGCCAGTATGAAGCCCCACGTGCAGCGGATTTCGGATGCCGCCCATGAGGCGTTCCGGGCTCTGGGTGAGCAGGACCGGATCGGGATTATGGTGTTCGACCGGTCGACGCGGGTACGGCTACCGTTCAGCAGCAACCGAAGCGAGGCAGAACAGGCGATGCAGGCGCTGCTGCATAAAGAAGGGTTCAACGGCGGTACGGATATTACGTTGGGGATGCAGCAGGCGGCGAACTATATTTCGCGGAATGGGCGGCGCGAGGCGCGTCGGGCGGTTGTGATTCTGACCGACGATCAGACGGAGTTTGAACGAGACGAGGCGGGCGTGGAGCGGTCACTGGCGAGCGCGGATTCCGTGATGAGCGCATTGATTGCTCCGGATGCGATGGGGTCGATGTATCCGGGTGGCGGTGGCGGGAACTATCCTCCCGGCGGGAATTATCCTCCAGGCGGACAATATCCTCGTAACGGGCGGCGGGGGAACGGCGGTTTGGGCGGCATCATATTGGGACAGCCACGGTATCCTAGCGGCGGTGGTGGTGGGTATCCGGGCGGTGGCGGCGGGGGTGGATATCCGGGCGGTGGCGGGGGGAATCGATATCCCGGTGGCGGTGGCATGGGTCATTCGCGCACGCATTCGGCGGGCACCTCAGAGATTGCGCGGGAATCGGGCGGCGACAGCATGAGCGTCGATGAGGCGCAGGCGTTGGAGACAACGCTGGAACGCTTGAGGCAGCGATACGCGCTGCACTTCTATCAGTCGGCTGAAGTGCGGCAGGGCGAGACGCGGCGGGTGGAATTGCAACTGGCGGATGGGGCGCGGCGGCGGTATCCGGATGCCGAGATTCGCTACCGGAGATCGTATTCTGCGGGCGGCGGTTCGGGTGCGGTTCAAGTGAGCCGAGCGGGTGACGCACCGGGGGTGGAAACGGTGCGGGCGGGTTCGCGGAGCGCGGATGGTTCCACAGATGCGGAGCGGCCGGTTGTCCGGCGGCGTCCGGTGGTGGACGATTCGGGGACAGGACCGCGTCCGGCGATTCTGCAGCCGGGATCGCAGAGTGGGGATTCGGTGCGTCCGGCGGGCGGATGGCGGCGAAGCGACGATGTGGCTCCGGATACGCAGACACCGGCGGCTCCGGCGGACGCACAGGCGCAGAAGAAGCCGGGATGGCGCAAGGCCAATCCGGACGATAAGTAGTTTCAGATTCGGATGTGCTGGTAGCGTTACGGCTACCGAAGAGATTTGCCTACCGCAGCGACCGGCATGGCCGCTGCCCTCACTGGCGAAGCGCAATCCCAAACGAGAGGAATGGGAGAAGGTTATGACGTCGAAGGATATCGACGCCGTTGTGATAGCCCTCTCCTGATTTCTGGCATGCTCCGATGGCGGTCCGCGCGGCGCAGAACAAGAAACATATTTACGTGGAGAAGGGGATGTGCCGGACGCTGGAGGAGGCGAAGGCGATCAGGCACGCGATGCGTGAGAATGGCGTGACGCGGCAGTTGTGGCATCACCCGAACTCGGAGGCCCCGTTTATCAAGGCGCGGGAGATTTTCCAGAGCGGTAAGTTGGGGGAGGTTTGCCTGGCGCGGACTTATATCGATCGCACAACGCCGAACCGGAATGGAAGTTCTATACGGCTTACGAAATAAGGAGCGGATGGTGAAGTCGCATCCGTTGAATGAGGTTGTGGTTTGAAGGGCGCGATTCGACTAAAGCTTCGGTAATCCCAGTCTTGCCAGACTGTCTTGAAGAAGCCGGATATCAAAGCGGATCCCTTGCCGCAGGAGGTCTATATAGGCTTGGCGAAGGTCTGCAACGAGGCCCCGGCGGGCCCCGACCTCAAGCACTCCCAAGCAACCGGCAATGGAAAGGCCCGCAGCGCGCGCGATGCGGCGCGCCTTCGATTCATCCAAGAGGACGAGGTCCGCGGTGAGGCTCTTGGCCAGCAGGATAGCACCTCGCTCCCCAGCACCGAGACCCTGGCAAGCCGCTTCCAATAGAGGATCAGTGGCCGACTGTTGCGGTACGACCTCAATCCAAACAGCGTTGCGCACCTCCTCGGCTCCGGGAAGACCACGCCCGTCCACGGTCACTTCGTGGTGGACCTCCGCAGGGACCAGAATGCACTTGTAGAACGAAGCAAGAACGTCGAGATGGCCAATTCGGGAGAGCGCAATAAGCGGCGACGAATCTGAAACGACAATCACAAGCCGAGCCGGGACAAGGTCTGGCGATCTTCCTCCAAGTCGCCGGCTCCGTAGTGAAGCGGAACGTTGTGCCGACCGGCGAACTCCATGAACTGCTCAGGCGGCAAGTGGCAGAGTTCGGCGGCGCGGCCCAGGGAGACCTTGTCTTCCCGATAGAGTTCCAATGCGAGGAGCTGGGTGGCCTGCGCCGAAACGCTGTCTAAGTTCAATCCCGCCGCCAAGACCAGCTCGGCCGGAATTTCTACACTTACCATCTGCATGCTTCCAAGGTACCGCATGAGCGCCGCTGACGCGACCGATTGGCATGAGCGCGTGCGCGAGGCCTTATTTGGCTTTTTCGATCTTTTCGACTTTGATGATTCCGGTTTTTTCGTAGAGGGTGCCGGTTACTTTTACTTCTTTTGCGGCGAAGGGTTCGGGGGCGGTTTGGTCGCTTAGCTTGTAAAGCTTGCCGTCGGGCGTTAGGAGGGCGTATTTGTCCTTGCCGGCCTTGACACATTGCTTTACGCAGTCGGCGATGGGGTTCAGCTTCATGTGGGCGTGGTCTTTGCCGCACATGGTGTCGGTGATGACTCCCTTGAATGTTTTGGATTCGGCACCAAAGAGGACGGCGGCGGTGATGAGGATGAGCGGTAGTTTTTTCATGATTAGTTCTCCTTGTAGGACGTAAGAATTTTCAGGCCTTTGGTTTGGTTGAGGCGGAGCCAGAGTTTGTCGTATTGGTCTTCGGAAAGGGGCCTCTTGAGTTGGAATTGGAATTCGTTGTGGCCCCGTTCGGATGTCGTGATGGTGAGACGGTAGGGGCCGGTGCGGGCGATGTTCTCGATATCTCTGAGACGCCAGGTGCGGCTGGCTTCGGGGGGCTCCGATTTGAAGGCGATGGTGTCGTCGCCGAGGAAGAGCGAGCCTTGGGTTCCACGGACAATGGCGATGAGTTTGGCTGGGATTTCGAGACCCTTGGGGGCTATGGCCAACGCGGCTACCAGACGCTGGTCGAGGTGGGTGGATAGGGTTTCGTATGCCGATGCGGGGTTTTGATCGGGTTCGAGGAGGAAGGTCTCCTGCTGGTCCGCTCCCAGCTTGAGGCGGCGGTCGATATAGGTGGTGACTCGAATGGATTGCTCGCTGAGCTGAAGCTGCTCGATGTCGTCGAAGGTCCATGTCCAGTTGTGATCCTCTCCTGTGTAGGCGACTCCGGTGGCGGTGACGGCGAGGGTGCCGGCGCAGCTTTTGCGCCAGTGCTTGTGTTCGACGCGGTACTCCTGCGCTTGGAGCGCGGCGGCGGCGAGTAAAACAATCAGGCAGAGATTTGTTTTTTTACTTCCGAGTTCCATTTCCACACCTCGTAGATTGCGGGGTAGACTACCAGTTCCAACAGGAAGGACGTGAAGATGCCGCCAATCATGGGAGCGGCGATTCGCTTCATCACGTCGGCTCCTGCACCGTTGGACCACATGATGGGGGCGAGTCCCATGAACATGCAGGCTACGGTCATGAATTTTGGGCGAATGCGTTTGACTGCTCCGTGATGAATGGCGGCTTGCAGTTCGGCCAGGGTTGTCATTTTGCCATGCAGTTTCGCTTCGTTGTAGGAGAGATCGAGATAGAGGAGCATGACGACGCCGGTCTCGGCATCCACGCCCATGAGGGCGATGAGTCCGACCCAAACTCCGATGCTCATGTTGTAACCGAGTAAGTAGAGCAGCCAGATGGCGCCTACCGCGGAGAACGGCACGGCGAGCACGATGATCATCGTCTTCACCATGGACTTGGTGTTGACGTAAAGCAGCATGAGGATGAGAAACAGCGTCAACGGGAGAACGATGGTGAGCTTCTCCTTGACGCGCTCCATCGCTTCGTATTGGCCGCTCCAGGCCATGGTGTAGCCGGGGGGTAGTTGCACGCTTTTGCGCACGATCTGCTTCGCTTCTTCGACGTAGCGGCCGACGTCGCGGCCGGCGACATCGACGTAGACGTAGCCATTGAGCATTCCGTTTTCGTCACGCATCATGGCTGCTCCGGAGACGACTTTCACTGTCGCGAGTTGGCCGAGCGGGAGTTGCATTTTTCCACTCATCACCGGGATCATGACGTGTTCCAGTTGGCCGATGTCGCTGCGGAAGTCGCGGAGGTAGCGGACGTTGACGGGGTAGCGTTCACGGCCTTCGACGGTTGTGGTGACGTTTTCGCCGCCGACTGCGGACATGACTACGGCCTGGGCGTCGTCGATGGAGAGACCGTAGCGCGCCAGGGCATCGCGCTTCCAATCGAAGTCGAGGAAGTAGCCTCCTCCAGTACGTTCGGCGAAGACGTTGCGAGTGCCGGGCACTTGAGGGAGAAGGCGTTCCAGCTGGACTCCGATACGTTCGATTTCGCGAAGGTCGGCGCCGTAGATCTTGATGCCGACGGGCGTGCGGACTCCGGTGGTGAGCATGTCGATGCGGGCTTTCACCGGCATGGTCCAGGCGTTGGAGACGCCGGGAAGTTTGAGGGCGGTGTCCATTTGCTCGATCAGCCCGTCTGTGGTGAGGCCGGCACGCCATTGCTTTTGCGGCTTGAGGACGATGACGGTTTCCATCATGCTGAGCGGCGCGGGATCGGTGGATGTTTCGGCGCGGCCGGCCTTACCGAGCACCGATTGGACCTCGGGGAATTGCATGATGATGCGGTCTTGTACCTGCATGAGACGCTGGGCTTCGGCGATGGAGATTCCGGGCAACGTGGAAGGCATGTAGAGCAGCGTGCCTTCGTCGAGCGGCGGCATGAACTCGCTGCCGAGTTTGAGATAGACGGGGACGGTGATGGCGACGAGGGCGAGGGCGGCGGCGATGACTGCGTACTTCCAGCGAAGGGCCCAGGAACAGATCGGGTCATAGCACCAGATGAGGACGCGGCTGATGGGGTGGTGTTCTTCGCTGTGAATGGTTCCGACGAGGACGGCGTTGGCGGCGCGGGCGAGCCAGCGCGGGCGGAATTCGAAGTTGCGCATGTGCGTGAAGAGGAGGCGCATGGCAGGGTCGAGTGTGATGGCGAGCACGGCCGCCACGATCATGGAGAGGTTCTTGGTATAGGCGAGTGGCTTGAAGAGGCGGCCTTCTTGCGCCTCTAACGTAAGCACGGGGAGGAACGAAACGGCGATGACGAGGAGGGCGAAGAAACTGGGGCCGCCTACTTCCTTCACGGCGTTGATGACGACGGTGTGATAGTCCTCTTTGCGACCGGTTCGATCCCACTCTTCAAGTTTCTTGTGGGTCTGTTCGACGACGACGATGGCGGCATCCACCATGGCTCCGATGGCGATGGCGATACCGCCGAGGGACATGATGTTCGAGCTGACTCCGATGGCCTTCATGGGGATGAAGGCGATGATGATGGCGATGGGGATGGTGAAGACGGGGATGATGGCGCTGGGGATGTGCCAGAGGAAGATGAAGATGACGAGGGCGACGATCACCATTTCTTCGATGAGCGTGTGTTTGAGGTTATCGACGGAGCGGAGGATGAGGTCGCTGCGATCGTAGGCGGTGACGATTTTCACGCCGGGGGGCAGGCCGGGCTCGATTTCGCGGAGCTTCTCTTTGACACGATCAATCACCTGAAGGGCGTTTTCACCCTGACGCATGACGACGATGCCGGACACGACGTCGCCGGTGCCGTTCCAATCGGCGACACCGCGGCGGAGGTCGGGGCCGAGGGTGACAGTGCCGAGATCACGGACTCGAATGGGGACTCCGTTGTCACTGGCGGCGACAGAGATGTTGCCAATATCGTCTTCACTCTTGGCGTAGCCGCGGCCGCGCACCATGTATTCGGCGCCACTGAATTCAACGAGACGGCCGCCGACGTCGCTGTTGCCGCCGCGTACGGCTTCCACCACCTTCATGATGGGGATGCGATAGGCGAGGAGGCGATTGGGGTCAACATTGACCTGATACTGGCGGACGAAGCCACCGATGGGGGCGACTTCGGCGACTCCGGGGACCGCGCGGAGGTGGTAGCGAAGGAACCAGTCCTGGACGCTGCGGAGCTCGGCGAGGTTGTGTTTGCCGGTGGTGTCTATGAGTGCGTATTGGAAGACCCAGCCGACACCGGTGGCGTCGGGCCCGAGCTCGGTCTGGACGCCTTGCGGAAGGCGCTGGAGAACGCTGGAGAGATACTCACTGGTGCGGGATCGCGCCCAGTAGATGTCGGTGCCTTCGTCGAAGATGATGTAGACGAAGGAGAAGCCGAAGTCTGAGAAGCCGCGGACGGCTTTCACTTTGGGCGCGCCGAGCATGGCGGTGACGATGGGGTACGTCACCTGGTCTTCCATGATGTCGGGACTGCGATCCCAGCGGGAGTAGACGATGACCTGTGTGTCGCTGAGATCGGGGATGGCATCGAGCGGGATGTTCATCATGGACCAGATGCCGGCGGCGACCGCGAAGGCGACGAGAACAAAAACGACGAACTTGTTTCGGCCGGAAAACTCGATGATGCGATTGATCATTGTTTTAACCGGCTTTCGCTATCGAGGAGGAAGTTTCCGGAGGTGACGATCTTCTCGCCTTCCTTGAGTCCTTTGACGATTTCGACGGAAGCGCCGAGGCGGCGGCCGATTTCGACGGTGCGGGGCTCGAAGACGCCTTCGGCTGTCGAAACGAAGACGGTTTTCTTGAGGCCGCTATCGAGGACGGCTTCGGAGGGGACGAGGAGGGCCGAGCCTTGGCGGACGTCGAAGTTGACGTCAACAAACATGTCGGGTTTGAGGGCGGCTTTGGGATTGGGTGCTTCGAGGCGAACCTTGAGCGTGCGCGTCTGCGGGTCCACCTGGGGCAGGATGTAGGAGACCTTGGCGCGGATGGTGCGGCCTGGTTCGTAAGCGAGGTTGATGGTGGCCCACTGGCCTACCTGGATTTGTGAAGCATCGGATTCGTAGACGTCGGCGACGACCCAGATCAAGCTGAGGTCGGCGATCATATACAGGTCCATGTCGGCGGTGACCTTCTGATGAGGGAAGGCCTTGCGATCGACGATGTAACCGCTGTGGTGGGCGGCGAGGGGGATGGTACCGGAGACTTTGCCAGAGCGCTCAAGTTCGTCGATTTGATCGTCTGTGAGTTCCCAATGCTTGAGACGCTGGCGCGCGGCATCGACCATGGAATCGGTGTCGGAGATGGTGCCGGCGATACTGCTGGAGCGCATCATGCGGCGCGCTTTGAGGGCGAGTAAGAACTCCTGCTGGGTGGCGACTAACTCAGGGCTGTAGATGGTGAGGAGCGTTTCGCCCGTTTTGACATAGCGGCCGGTGAAGTCGGCGTAGACGTCTTCGATCCAGCCATCGGTGCGGGAGTGGACGTGGGAGACGAGGCGTTCGTCGAGTTCGACTTTACCGACGGCGCGGAGAGTGTGGGCTCCAACGCCGCGCGTGACTATGCCGTATTTCACTCCTATGGATTGCTGTTTTTCGGAACTGACCTGGACGCTGCCGGGGGCGTCTCCGGCGCGGAAGGGTTTGAGGTCGTTGCCGGTTTCGGGATTTAATCCAGGGTTGTCAGCGTGGAACTTGGGGTCGGCGGGATCGTAGTAATAGAGGACGGGTCGTTCGGCCTGGGCGGCTCCGTCGGCGTAGACGGGTTCCAGTTTCATGCCGCAATCGGGAGCGATGCCGGGTTTGTCGCTCTTGTAGGCGGGGTGCATGGGATCGACCCAGTAGAGAATCTTGCGTTCACCGGGCTTGGATGCACTGGCGGGGGCTTGGCGGCGGCCGTACCAGAGGCCTCCGGCGAAGGCGGCGGCGATGAGGAGAACGACAAGAACGCGTTTCATTTGCCGGCCTCCAACAATTCCACTCCGGTCATCTCTTCCAAGCGAACGAGAGCGAGGTGGTAACTCTGTAGCTCTTCCTGGTAACTCATTTCGTACTCCACGACGGCCATGACACTGGAGAGCAGGGTGGCGAATTCCAGGCGGCCGGTTTGATAAGAGGGCAATGAACTTTCGAAGGTGAGGCGCGCCTGGGGAATGACGGTGTCCCGATACATGCGGAGGAGTTTGCGGGAGGTCTGCGCCATGAGGAGATCCTCTTGAATGCGGTAGGCAGTAGTTTGTTCCGCGGCTTCGTATTCGTGCCGCGCGGCAGAGAGGGTGGCGACCTGTTCGGCGATTCCGGCGCGGATGCGACCGCGTGAGAAGAGGGGGAGTTTGAGGTCTACGCGGACCTGATACATGTCGGACATCCGACCCATGTTGTAGTAGCCACCGGAGAGAGCGTAGTCAGGGAGGAAGTCTTTGCGGGCTAAGTTGACGGCGAGTTCCCCGCGTTCGATCATCTTACGGTTGCGGCGAAGCATGGGGGCGTTTTGGCGGGCGGCTTGGAGTAAGTCATCGGGCGTGGCGGTGAGGTCGGGCGAGGGGAGGGGTTCGGGACGGCCTAGCGGCATTTGCATGGGGCGTCCGGCGAGGGAGTTGAGTTCAGCCTGGCGGGCGCGGGTTTCCTGACGGGTTTTTTCCATGCGGAGTTCGAGGGCGGAGATTTGCGTTTGCGCGCGGAACAGTTCGGCTTGGGCGGTGCCTCCGGTGGCGTAGCGGGCCTCGGTGACGCGCAGCATTTCTCTTAGAAGGTCTCGGTTGCGTTCGAGGATGGAGAGTGTTTCGTTGGCGGTGGTGAGGCGCTGCCAGGCTGATTTCATGCGGGCGAGAATGCTGAGTTGGGTGGCCTGGTATTGCTCGAATTCGGCTTGGGCCTCGCGGTCTGCGACGGCTCCACGGAGTCCGCGTTTGCCGGGATAGGGGAGTTCTTGGGTGACCATGACTCCGGCGTTGGCTACAGGGTCAACTCCGATTCCGGCGAAGGGGCGGGGGCTTCCAGTGCTGGAGTAGCCTAGCGAGACCATGGTCTCCGGGAGGGCTGTCGCCTGTTGGGGGCGCTGGCGCGCAGCTTCGTATTTCTTTTGGGCCGCCTGGACTTCCGGGTTATTGCGGAGGGCCTCTTGTAAGAGAGGACGAAGGTGCTCCTGCGCGGATAGAGATAGAGATAGAACAGTTAGTAGTAGAAAGGCACGCATAGTCCTCCGGGTTAGTCGAGCTGTACGGACGCTCCCTTACGGTCGCGGCTCAGTCAAACGAAATTAGAGGGAGTTCAGATGCGGAGGACTGCGGGTTCGGAGGAAGAGTGCAATGCTGGGACGGGAGACAGCGCAGGTACGGGCGCTATCGTTACGAGATCGGGGGAGAGAGCGGCATTCGAGGATGTGGCGAACGCGGTGAGCTTGCCGGAGTCCGATTCGGCTTTCTCGTAGTTGAAAGTGTGGCTGTGGGTGGCGCAGGATTGCACGGGCATTTGTTTGCCGCAGTGGCTCTTCACGGGCTTGCAGCACTGATGCGTTTGTACGGGTTTGCAGAACGCACACTGAGCCAGCAGAACGGTCCCGATGAGCAGGACGGCGAAGACCGTGCTGAGGGCTTTTCGGATCACTTCGTCTCAATTATAACCGAAGACGTACCGGTTCTTCCATTTTTAATGATGGCAATCGGCACGGTGCCGGAGCGGGTTCCTGAGGGCACGGTGAGGTTGACTTGATATTCGCCGGGATAGGTCACTCCGGCGTACAGCACGGTGGCGGGGATGCCGTCGATGTTTACTGTGATCACTGAAGGGTCGATGGCGTAGGGCGCGGGGAGCACACGGCCGGTGGGGTAGTCGGAACTTAAACCACCAAGGCCGTTGACGAAGAACGAGAGGATGTCGCCGGGACGCGCGGGGCGACTTTGATATTCGGGCGCAAAGGCTCCGGCCACGGCGATGTAGACAGGGCCTGGTTCGGTGGCGGAGACGGCCCAGGCGAAGTTAGCGTTGTTGAGCGGGTAGCCATAGAAAGCCGGCGAGACAGAGGCCATGGGAACGGTCTTGGAGGCGCGACCGTTGGCGGTGATCACTTCGACGAGGACGTTGCCGATGGTGTCGTCGGGGGGACCGACGGCGTTGATTTGGGTGGGACTGGCGTAGAAGACGTAGGCGTCGCGGCCATTGATGCGAACGCGGACTCCGGAGAGCGCTGTAGGAAGGGTGACGCCGTCGATGATGGCCTCGCCCCATTGCGCGGTGAGAGACGTGAAGTCCGCGCCGTAGATGCTGAAGAAGGTTCCGGGCGCGACTTCGGGGGTTCCATTCGCAGAGTTCCCGATGCTGGTGATTGTGGCTTGCTGCGCTGGGGGTCCGATGAGTTCGAGGAGACCGTTGTACTTGGGCGTGTCGAGGTTGGCGATGTCCTCCACGGCACCCCAGGAGCCGTAGCGGCTTACGGCGCCGCTGAGGGTGAAGTACATATAGAGGTCGCCTCCAAGGGCAAACCAGTTATCACGGGCGTCGTGAACGACGAGGTCCTTCATGCCGGGGAGGCGGTTGGAGAGAATGCGATTGCCGATGTTGGTGGTGTTGCCGCCGCCGTTGTCGGGTCCGCCTTCGTAGACGGTGAGTTTGAGGTTGTAGGTGGAAGCGATGGCGGCGAGCTGGCGGGTGAAGTTGGCGCCATTGTCGCTGTCGCTTTGCATGGCCGAAAGGACGGTGTCGGGAGTGGCCGTGGAGGGCGCGTTCTGGTCGTTGTAATAGTGTGTCTGAGAGATTCCGTAGAGTAGCGTGGAGGGCTCGCCCATGTTATCGCGCAGCCAGAGGAGACCGGTATCGTACTCGGCCGGCTGAATGGTCCACCAAGAGAAGATGACGCGGATTTGCCGATTGATGGCGGCTGCTCCGTACACGTCCTTGAAGATGTTGCTGATGGTGCCGAGGCGCTTGACGTGGCGAATGAGATTGCTGGGGAGGCCTTCGGCTGCGGCCGCGTTCTGGTTCCAGAAATATTGGGAGAAGGTCTGATTCCAGACTTCGTTGCTGTGCTCAATGTAGACTTTGAGGCCGGGATTGAGGCGTGCCTTGAGCAGGAGGGCGAGCTGGCGGATGTAATCTTCGGTGGCGGAAACCGGGATGTTGATCCACATGTCCTTGCCCGATTGGTTGGCGAGGAGGATGGCGTATTCCCAAGCGAATCCGGTTTTGGAACCGGTTGGTTGCTGAGTAGCGTCGGTGATGAGGCGGCGATCGGACCAGTTAAGGACGGCGGGATAGGGAGACTGATCCGCGTTGTTGGCGTCTGTGAAGCCCATGAAGCGGATGGCGGAGAAGGGCGCGAGCGAGTCGAGGAATTCGTGAGTGTAGACCTGGCCGCCGGCGGCGGGATAACCGGGGCGGATGAGCTTGAGACTCGCGATGCCGGTGTTTGTGGGGGCGTTGACAGTGCGTTTGGTGTTGTCGAATTGCAGGCTCAGAAGACCGGAACCCGGTGGCACGATGACCTGGCCGGTGGTGGTGTTGGTAGCGGCGTTCCACGTCAAGCCGAGGATGTTGGCGGTGGATTGCGGGGTACTGACGCTAGCCTGGCCTTCGAAGGAGAGCGAATAAGTGCCGCTCCAATCGGGTTGGAACTGCGCGGGGTCGTCGATAGGGGGCGCCCAGGCGGGGATAGGGCGGACGTCGAACATGACGGTGACGGCGTCAGTAAGCGGCCAGCCGTTGGCATCGAGCGGTACGGTTCCGGTTCCCGAGATGGTGGCCCAGGGGCGGAAGACGCGGCCAAGGTCGGCGAAGGCACGCGAGCGGGAGCCCTCGTCAGCATCTTCGATCTCGACTCCAATTCGGCCGCGGTAGGTAGCTTGTGGCCAAAGCCACTGCGCGAGCAAGAGGGTCAGCACGACGAGACGCATATTTCAGAACGTATCACAGACCGCGGCGCGGACCCGTAGAATAGGGAATAAGGAGAACTACACGATGACAGTTCGATCTCTTGTCGCGTTTTCAGCTACTGCAGTAATGACCTGCGCCCTACTGGGCGGTGCAGAGAAGCCTCGCAAGACCGCCAAGGCGGAGTTGAAGGACGCTTCCGGGAAGACCGTCGCCACGGCGACGTTCACGGCGGCAAAGGCTGGCGTTGTGATGTCGGTGAAGGGAATGGGGCTGCCCGCGGGCTCGCACGGAATCCACATCCACACGGTGGGGAAATGCGAAGCGCCGGGATTCACAACGGCCGGCGGCCACTTCAATCCGGCCATGAAGAAGCATGGACTTGAGAATCCCGATGGCCACCATGCGGGCGATATGCCGAACATGACCGTACAAGCCAATGGGAAGGGTGTGTTTAAGACAACGATTGCGGGCGTGACGCTGGCAGGTACGGGTGACACGAGCCTCTTTAAGACGGATGGTACGGCTGTAGTTATCCACGAAAAGGCGGATGACTTGAAGACCGACCCGGCGGGGAATGCAGGCGCAAGAATTGCCTGCGGCGTGATTCAGTAGGAAGGGGCGAGAACCTGATGGGCAGGGTAATAACCTGCCCATCCCCCATCGCTTCAGATAAGTCCGAACGGAACTAATTTAACGAGACGTTCCCTGGTGGTATGGGGTTTGTGTCGGCAGTTAGATTCGGAGGAGAACCTGATGCGAAAATTTCTATTGGCCGCGACTTTGACCGTGGCAACAGGATTGTTTGCCGCGGACCCCTACACAATTACTCAGCTCACCTCGGATGTTGCGGGCGTGGGCACTTTCACTGACACGAAACTGGTGAACGCGTGGGGATTGGCTCGGAGTCCAACCGGGCCATGGTGGGTGAACGCAAACGGGACTGGATTGTCGCTTGTGTACGACGCGATGGGCGATCCAGGGTCAAGCCCGGTGATTGTGTCGGTGCAGGTACCGGCGGGAGGCACGCCACCCTCGGCGCCAACCGGACTGGTATTCAACAGCACAACGGCCTTCCCGCTCACACCTGGGAATCCATCGCTTTTCCTGTTTGTTACAGAAGGCGGTACGATCGCGGGCTGGAATCCTGCGGTGTCCCCCAGCCATGCGATTACCAAAATCGACAATAGCACCACGGGCGCTGTTTACAAGGGCGTCGCGTTGGGCATGTTGAATGGAGCGAACGTTCTGTACGCAGCTAACTTCCACGCGGGAACTGTAGAAGTGTATCGCGGAGACTTCGCGAAGGTGCCGCTGGACACGACGGCCTTCGTGGACCCGATGGTGCCGGCCGGGTATGGACCGTTCAACGTGGCCAACATCGGCGGTTTGATCTATGTGGCGTACGCAAAGCAGGATCCGGATGCGAAAGACGACGTTCCGGGTCCCGGTTTCGGTTATGTGACAATCTTCAACGCAGACGGCACGATGGTGCGGCGCCTGCAGCATGGCTCGTGGATGAACGCGCCGTGGGCGATAGTACAAGCGGGCAGCAACTTCGGCAGCATGAGCGGCATGATCATAGTGGGTAACTTCGGGAACGGGTCGGTGGTGGGCTTCGATGCGACGACGGGCGCAGTGGCTGCCATCATGCGGGGTCCGAACGGGAAGGCAGTGGTGATTCCGGGCCTATGGGGTCTGGGATTCGGGAATGACGGCGCCGGCGGGCCATCGAGCAGTTTGTACTTTGCCGCGGGAGGCCGCAGTGAAGCACACGGACTGTTCGGCACTCTAACGGTGACGACACCGCCGCCGGGCGTTCAGTAAGTGGTTGGGTGGGGAGGGCAAAAGTGCCCTCCCCGCTAAGGATTGCACCGGGCTTGCTTGTGATAGGTTGAAGGTTCGGTGAATCCATGACGACTCCAGATTCCGCCCTCGACCGGCGGGCCTTTTTACTAGGCTCAGCCGCAGCTTCCGCCGGCATCCTCTCCGCTCAGAGCAAGCCCCCCGCCGATGCTATCCGACGTGTTTACGAATTGAACCGCAAATGGTTATTTGGCGGTAAGACAAAGGCTGGTTTTCACGCGCCTGAGTTCGACGATTCGAAGTGGGAGAAAGTAGTTTTACCCCACTCCAACGCGCGCCTGCCATGGCACAGTTTTGAAGAAGCCGATTTCCAATATGTGTCGGCTTACCGGCGCCACTTCCCTGCCCTCGCAGCATGGAAGGGTAAGCGAGTGTTTGTGAACTTTGCGGGCGCGATGACGGCGTCAACGGTTTTTGTTAACGGCAAGGAACTGGGTGAATACAAGGGCGGCTATACGCCATTCTCCTTCGAAATTACGGATCATCTGAAGTACGGAGGGAGTAACGTTCTGGCGGTGCAACTGGATTCCACAGAACGTAAAGATATTCCGCCGTTTGGCGATAACATCGACTACCTGACCTTCGGCGGTATCTATCGCGATGTGAGTATCCGGGTGGTACCGAAGACGTTTCTGGATAATGTACAGGCGCGTCCTTTGCGTCCGTTAGAAGAGAGCCGCGCGGTGCGGGTGCGTTGCTATTTGAACGGCAGCGGCGGAGGAACGCTGACGGTTGAATTGAGGGATGGCGAGACGGTATTGAAGAGCGCCACGGCGAAGCTAACTTCGGCGGCCGAGTATCACGAGTTAGTGCTGGAATCGCTTGGCGCGATCGAGTTGTGGGATTTGAAGAAGCCGCGGCTGTATACGGTTGTGGCGAAGCTGGCTGGCGACGATGGCGGCAGCGACGAATACAAGACGCGAGTTGGATTCCGGGAGGCGACGTTTACCCCTCAGGGTTTCCTGTTGAACGGGCAGCCTATCAAGATCCGCGGTTTGAACCGTCATCAGACTTACCCTTACGTGGGTGGGGCGATGCCGGCGCGAGTGAACAGGCGCGATGCGTGGATTCTGCGAAAAGAACTGCACTTGAATCTGGTGCGGACGTCTCACTATCCGCAGTCGGTAGAGTTCCTGGACGCGTGCGACGAGTTGGGTTTGCTGGTGCTGGAGGAGATTCCGGGCTGGCAGTTTATCGGCAACAAGGACTGGCAGGACATTACGGTGCGCAACATCGACGAGATGATTCGGCGCGACTGGAATCATCCGTCGATCATCCTGTGGGGCGTTCGGATTAACGAGTCGCAGGATAGCCACGACTTCTATGTGCGCACCAATGCGCTGGCCCATTCCCTGGACGACGCACGGCAGACGGGCGGTATTCGGTATCTCTACGATTCGGAACTTCTGGAAGACGTTTTCACGATGAACGACTTTGGCTTCCCACTGCGAAAGCCGAATCACCCGCTGTATTTGAATACTGAATTCAACGGGCATATGTTCTCAACCAAGCGGTTCGATAACATCACGCGGGTAGCAGAGCATGTGACGCGGCACGCACGGGTGCACGACCAACTGGCGAGCGACAAAGCCTACGCGGGCGGCATTGGATGGTGCGCGTTCGACTACAACACGCACTCCAATTTCGGTTCAGGCGACCACATCTGTTATCACGGCGTGAGTGATATCTTCCGCATTCCGAAACCGGCCGCATACTTCTATCAATCGCAATGCGACCCGGACGAGGAAGTGGTGCTACAAGCGGGCTTCTTCTGGTCGTCGGGCGATCATTCGGAGGCGGGTGGTACGGGTGCGGTGCCGATTCTGTCGAATTGCGAGCACTTGAAGATTTATTATGCCGGCACGTTGAAGGTGGAGTTGGATCCGGACCGCAAGACGTTCCCTCATCTGAAATACGCACCGTTCACGATGAACTTCAGCGACCTTCCCTTGAACCCGTGGGGCGATTTGAAAATCGAAGGCTACATTGGCGACAGGCTGGCCAAGACGCTGATTCTGTCTGGAACAGGTAAAGACACTGATTTGAAGGTGCTGCCGGATGAGACGGAGTTGGTGGCGGACGGACGCGATGCCACGCGCGTGGTGCTGCTGGTTACCGATGAGCACGGGAACATCCGGAATTTCGCGACAGGCGCGGTGTCGTTATCCTTGACGGGTCCGGCGGAGATTGTGGGTGAAAATCCGTTTGCGATTACGGGCGGCACGGGCGCCATCTGGATCAAGGCCAAGGAAGCGCCAGGAACGGTGAAACTGACGGCGAAGCATCCGTACCTGGGCCCGCGCACGGTCGAAATTCGGGTGAAGGCCGCTCCGCCGGAGTACCTGTAAGCGGGCAATGAAGCCGCTGATTGTCTTTGCGCTGGGGTTCGCGGTGCGGGCAGCGATCGTCGCCGCGAACCCGATTATATGGGGCGGGGATAGTGTCCTGCGACTTTTTGACCGGTTCACGCTGGTGAAATCGCACCAGCTACCCCTGCTGCAGATCCTAATTGCCGGAGTGTCGGCGATCTCGATGGATCCCTTGCTGGTGCAACTGTTGATGGCGTTGGTCGGCGCCGCCGCGGGGCTGGGGTTCTATTGGATGGCGGCTGACCTATACGGCGAGGAGATGGCGTTTCTGGCCGCGCTTTTGTTCGTCACACACCCTTTCATTCTTGCCGTTTCCACTGTGCCTTTTCAGGAGATCCTGATGCTGGCGGGCTTGCTGTTTGCTTTCCATTTTTTCTTTGTGGAGCGATGGTGGCTGGCGAGCTTGTGCCTGGCGGCAGCGTGCCTGACGCGTCATGAAGCGTGGCTGGCGTGCCCGGTGTTTGCTGTAGCCTATTTCTGGATGAAGGACCGGACGGTGCGAGGCGCGCTGGTGGCCGCCGCTTTGTTCGGGTGGATGCCGGTGGCGTGGATGATGATGCGTGGCGGGTTGAGCCCAGCAGGCCATTTCGTGATTGAGCCTCCACAGTCTTGGCGACGGCTGCTGCGGTATGTGTACATCGGGTGGATCAGCGTGAAGTTCACGCAACTGCCGGTGGTGGTGTTGAGTGTGTGTGGCGGCTGGCATCTGTTCCGGAACTGGCGCCGCCTGGATTGGCGGTGGTGGATGGCGATCTCCTTCGTTTGTTTGTTCCTTGGGGCTCTGCCATTTTCGGCACATGGTGTGATGCCCGATCCGGAGCGTTATGTCACGTCTCGAGAAGCACATCTCCCGATGTTCGCGATGCTGCTGCTGGCAGGTTTCGGTCTTATGCTGTGGCCGCGCTGGCGAAGGGTGTTGGTGGGAGTAAGCGTAGTACTGGGTTTGGCCCAAGCGCTTTGGTACGTGCGTGTCCAAAGCTCAGACAGCTCGACGCAGGTAGATTATCGCTTGGCGCAATATTTGGACCGCTCCGTTCAACGGGGCGAACGGGTGCTGCTGCTGGTGCCGCCGTCCGACAGGGAGGCAACCGGATTGTTTTTGGAGAAGGCTCGCGAGACGGGTGGTGAGGAAGGGTTGCGACGGGCGCGTGAGGAGCTGCGGGAGGTGGAGGCGACTCCGTTTGAGTTTCAACGCGTGGTTGTGTATTCGCGCCTGGGGAGAGATCGGTTTCTGAAGCCTCCGGCACCGTGCGGCGAGTGGGTCGCGATTTGGAGTAGGTATCCGGAGGCGGAGGGAGAACTGGCGGGGGCTAGACCTGTAGAGGTGATACGGTCAGGGGCTGAGGTTGTGCGTGTTTTGCGGCGGGATTGTGGTGTGGTGGTCGATCCCTGACGGTCGCGGCTGCGTGAGGGGCCATACGGTAAAGGGTGTTTGGCGCGGGCGTTTAGTGGACGGTGTATTGGGCTTTGAGACCGAAAGGGGCGACTTCGATGTCGAAGCTGTGGCCGTCAGAGCGGACCATCTGGTATGTGCCTCGCATTTGACCTGTGGGTGTCTTTAGAGGGCACCAGGAGGAGTATTTGAAGCTCTGACCAGGGGCGAGGGTGGGCTGCTTACCAACGACGCCTGGGCCTTTTACTTCCTCGACGTTATCGAGGGCGTCTGTGATGATCCAGTGGCGGCTGACGAGTTGAACGGTTTCCAGTCCCTGGTTCGTGATTCGCACTGTGTATGAGAAGACCCACTCGCCCATTTGCGGGCGCGAATTTTCCGGCGAATATTGGGAAAGCACTTCCACGCGGACACCTTCGGTGACGGCTTCGGACATCGGAACGAGTTCCCAGTGTAGATCGGGCATGGTGAGGGCTATGATAGCAGGGCGCGGCTAGGGGTGGAATAGTTTTGGGGGAACGCGGAAGTAGTTACCCAGTTGTTTGGCCTGGCCGCGGGAGATGGGGCGGCGGCCTTCGAGGGCTTCGCGGGCGATTTGGGGGTTGCCGAAGAAGTCGGAGATGTCGCGGAGTTCGAGGCCACGGGCTTCGAGAAGACGGCGGAGAGTCTCGTGAGGCTTGGGAGGTTCAGCAGGGCCGTCGTCCTCGTCTTCATCCGGGTCAGAGCCTTCCACCGTACTTTCAAATGCCTCGATCAGCAGGACGACCAATGCGAGCAGTTTCTCTTCTTCCGGACCGAGGTTCTCTCCTTTCTCCATGAGGCCTTCGGCGACGGAGAGCATGTGGTCGTGCTCTTCTTCGCTCTCAATGACGACAGGGCGTGCGGTGGCAAGGAGTTCGGCGTAACGATCAAGATTCATTGGGCTCGCTCAAAGGTGAGGAAGTATTGGTGTACGAGGAAGTCCTCGGATTTCGCGAGGCGGAAGCCGGCGGCCTTAAACTCGGCGATGACCTGATCGCGTTCGATCTTCATTTCGGGGGGCGGACCGACGGGGAGAGTGCGTTTGAAGAAGTCGATGATGACAATGCGGCCGCCGGGTTTGAGGGCGCGGTCGAGCTTTTTGTAGTAAGCCGGGCGGTCTTCGATGTGGTGGAGGACGTCGCAAAAGAAGATGGTGTCGATGGCGGCTGAGGGGAGGCGCGGATCATCGGGCGCGGCGAGGATGGTCTGGTAGTTGGGCGGCGCGCCTTCGGCACCCATTTTGAGGAGCTTTTCATCAATGTCCACTGCCAATACAGAGCGCGCGTGATTGGCGAAGCGGCGCGCGAAGTAGCCGGTGCCGGCGCCGATGTCGGCGATGACTTCGGTGGGCTTGAGGCTGAGAGCCATGACCACTTCGTGAGGCTTTTGCCAGCCATTGCGGGCGGGATCGTTGAGGATCTTCGCGTATTCGGCGGCATCCGCCGGAGGGTGGTGCTGATGTTTAACCTGGCCAGCCAATGTGGCGGCGAGCAGGAACGGAACTAAGAGGCGCATGTGATTATCCCTCCGACTGGGCGGCGGCGCGCTGCTTTCCCGAGAAAAAGTAGACCGCCAAACCTAAGACGAGCCAGACGAAGAAACGCATCCAAGTGGCGAGCGGCAGGCCGAGCATGAGGATGAGGCAGAGGAAGATGGCGACACAGGGAAGGAAGGGCGACCAGGGAACGCGGAAGCCGCGTTTGCGACCGGGATCGGTACGGCGGAGAACAATGACTCCGGCGGAGACGAGGGCGAAGGCGAAGAGGGTGCCGATGTTGGAGAGTTCGGCGAACGTCCCGATGTCCCAGATGCCGGCGGGGATACCGACGACGAGACCGGCGATCCAGGTGCTGACGTGAGGCGTGCGGTGCTTCTTATGGACGCGAGAGAAGAGGCCAGGGAGCAGTTTGTCGCGGGACATTGCGAACCAGATGCGGGCTTGGCCGTATTGGAAGACGAGCAGGGAGGAGAGCATGCCGAAGAGGGCTCCGACGGTGACCCAGCGGCGAAGGTTATCGTAACCGATGGCTTTGAGGGCGTTGGCGACCGGGGCGTCGTTGGCGAGAGTCCTATAGTCGACGATGCCCGTGAGGACGACACAGACCGAGACGTAGAGCACGGTGCAGATGATGAGCGTTCCGACGATGCCGATGGGCATGTCGCGGGCGGGGTTCTTGCATTCCTCGGCGGCGGTGGAGACGGAGTCAAAGCCGATGTAGGTGAAGAAGACGATGGCCGCGCCGGAGATGATGCCGGAGAATCCGTTGGGCGCGAAGGGGTGCCAGAGGCCCGGTTTAATGGCGCGACTGGCGCCGAAGACGAAGATCCCGATGGCGACGATCTTGATCAACACCATGATGTTGTTGGAGACCGCGCCTTCCTTGACTCCAAGGACTAAGATCCAGGAGAGGACCATGAGGATGAGAAAGGCGGGCAGGTTGAAATAGCTGCCGGTCATGTGGCCATTCATGACCATGGGTTCAGAGAGGGACCGCGGGAGATGGACTCCGAAGAGGCCGTCGAGCATGTCGTTGAAATAGGCGGAAAAGCCGACAGCGACGGCCATGTTACTCACTGCGTATTCGAGGATGAGGTCCCAGCCGATGATCCAGGCGAAGATCTCGCCGAGAGTGGCGTAGGCATAGGTGTAGGCGCTGCCGGCGATGGGGATCATCGACGACAGTTCGGCGTAACAGAGGGCGGCGAACGCGCAGGCGAAGGCGACGAGGATGAAGGAAACGGAGATGGCGGGACCGGCGCCAGGGCGTCCGGCGGCCTGGATGTGCTGGAAGCCGGACATGACGATATCGAGCACCGGGGCGTGCCAGATGGACGGAAACTCGAGGACGGTTCCGGCCGCGGCGGTGCCTGTGAGAGTGAAGATGCCGGAGCCAATGACGGCTCCGACACCGAGGGCAATGAGGCTCCACGGGCCCAGCGTTTTGCTGAGGCGCTTTGAGGGCTCCTCGGACTCCTTGAGTAATGCGTCGATACTCTTACGCCGAAAGAGCTGGCTCATGAGGGGCCCTCGTGATTATGGAGTTAGTAACGGCAGGCTAACGTTTACGCTGGCCCTTGGCGATGGTCTTGATTTTTTTCTTGTTGGAACCGCGCGCCTCGCCGGCGGCGCGAGGGGCCTTGGCAGGAGCTTCTTTGCGCGCCTTGCGCTTGAGATCCTTACGTTCCGTTCTATCCGTTACTGTCTTCGTGTTCATTCTTCTACCTTAATCCCTGCGAACTTCGCAACTAATTTCTTCAGGCCGTAGCCTGGAAAACTGATGGTCAGCTTGGTATCGTCACCATCGCCTTCCACGCGGATTACCGTGCCGCGCCCATACTTCGCATGATGCACGGTGGAACCGGACCGCACCCCGCCCGGCCGCTTTTTGGCGGTTGGCGCGACTGGCGCAGGCGGCCTCACTACCGGTGCCGCCGCGGCTGCAGGTCTTGCGACCTGGACCGGCGGCGCCGCCGCTTGCCTTACTGCAGGCTGCGGCGTTTCCTTGGGCAAGCTCGGGAGATCCACGGGCATCCCGCGCTCGGCAAAAAACTGCTGAACATTCTCAAGCGAGTTATACGTTTTTCCGGTGTACGTATTTCGCTTTACCGTTTCGCGGACCGTGTGCCGTTCAACGGTAAGATCAACCTGTGGGACGCCCGTGTCTTCGCGGAGCTTTTCAATCAGCTCACGCGGCACTTCGGCAAGGAAGCGCGACCGGATGGTCGGCTCCTGCTGTCCGCCCCCAAAACGGCGGCGATAGCGCGCCCAACTGAGACATAAGCGCTTTCGCGCCCTTGTCATGCCAACGTAGCACAATCGACGCTCTTCTTCCATCTGATCCTCAGAGTTGAGCGAGCGGCTGTGAGGGAAGAGACCTTCTTCCATGCCGGCGAGGAAGACAATGGGGAATTCGAGACCATTGGCGTTGTGGATGGTGAGGAGGGAGACGGGAGCGCGCTCATCGACGTTGTCGGCGTCGGAGACGAGGGCGGCGTGGTCGAGAAAATCGGGCAAAGCCTCGCCGCGCTCAGCAGCTTCCGTAGCGGCATTCACGAGTTCGTCGAGGTTTTCGAGACGGCTTTCGCTTTCCGGGGAGTGGTCAGACTCGAGCATCTTACGATAGCCCGTGCGGTCGATCAATTCGCGGAGAAGATCACCGAGCGGAGGCGGCGGCCCGGCGGGGACCGGGGCGGCGACAGGGCGGACGGGTTTGCCGACGCGTGCGAAGTACTCCGTGGCGAACAGCGGCGGAAGAGGAGTATCGTCTTCCATCTCGTCCGGTTCGGGCTCGGGTGGAGGCGTCTCTTCGAAACCGAGTTTCTGGCGGCACTCCTGGATGAGACGGCGGAAGGACTGGAAGGCGGCTTCGGCGCGGGTAGGGAAAACCTTTTCTTCGAGCTGGCGGCCAATGGCGTCCCAAAGGGAGAGATTGTTTTCGAGCGCATAGCGCTCCACCTGCTCCATGGAGCTTTTGCCGATGCCGCGCGCGGGGGTGTTGACGACACGCAGCAGAGCGATGGAGTCAGTGGGGCTGAGAACGAGTTTGAGGTAGCAGAGGAGGTCTTTGATTTCGGCGCGCTGGTAGAAACTGAAACCGCCGACGACGGTGTAGGCGCGGTTGTAGCGGCGGAGGGCTTCCTCAATCTGGCGGGACTGTGAGTTGGTGCGATAGAGAACGGCGACGTGATCGTCGGGATTATGGCCCAGCGCCCGATCGATGGAGTCGGCGATGAAGAGGGCCTCGTTCTCGCCGTCTAGAGCGTCGTAGAGACCGATGCGGGGACCGCCGGCTTCGTCGGTCCAGAGCCACTTGCCTTTGCGCTGTTTGTTATTGGAGACAACGGCGCTGGCCGCTTCGAGAATGTTCTTAGTGGAGCGATAGTTTCGCTCAAGGCGGATGACGGCTGCGTCCGGGAAGTCGCGTTCGAAGTCGAGAATATTGCGGATGTCCGCGCCGCGCCAGCCGTAAATGGACTGGTCCTCATCACCGACGACAGCGACGTTGCGGTGCTTCTGCGAGAGCAGGCGCATCAACTCGTACTGAGTGCGGTTGGTGTCCTGATACTCGTCGATCATGAGGTGAGTGATGCGGTCGTTATAGAGGTTGCGGGTGGCTTCGTCGTGGGCGAGGAGGCGGACGGATTCGAGGAGGAGGTCGTCGAAATCGAGGGCGTTGGCTTTGCGGAGGGCGGCTTCGTACTGTTCGTAGATGACGGCGAGACGCTTGCCCTTGATATCGGTAGCGACTTTGGCGAGGTCGTCGGGAGTGTCCTTGTGGCTCTTAGCGTGGCTGATGGCCGAGAGGGCGCCGCGCGTGGGCATGAAGTTCTTTTCGTCGATGCCGATGTTGCGGTAGATGGACTTGATGATGGAGATCTGATCGTCGTCGTCGTAGATGGTGAAGTTGCGCGTGAAGCCGGGGCGGATCTGGGCGAGCGGCGGGCCGTCGCGGCGGAGGAGGCGGACGCAGAAGGAGTGAAACGTGGAGACGGTGGGCCCGGCGCCATGGTGGACGGTGGCGAGGAGCTGGGCGACGCGATCGCGCATTTCGCCGGAGGCTTTGTTGGTGAAAGTGACGGCGAGGACGGCGGGGCCGGGGATGTTCTCAGTAGCAATCAGGTGGGCAATGCGGTGAGTGATGACGCGGGTTTTCCCCGACCCGGCGCCGGCGAGGATGAGAAGTGGTCCGTTGACATGGGCCGCAGCGCGGCGCTGTTCGGGGTTAAGACCTTTGAGGAAATCCATTGAAGCGGGAGGGCAAACTTCCAGTTTAGCATGGGGGTAGTTGGGGGCTCCTTTTTGCGGTCTCTCGAGTCAATTCACGTCGTAGGTCTTTACGTCGGCGCCCAACACATACTTGTCGATCCAGCCGACGATATGCTCCAGACGCTCGACCCGATGTTTGGGGACACCGCTGCGGGAGAGTTCGTGAGTCTCGCCGGGGAAGCGGACCATGGCGGTGGGGACGTGGCGGTACTTGAGGCCGCGGAACATTTGCTCGCCTCCGGAGGCGGGCGGCGTGCGCATGTCGGATTCGCCTTCGATGAAGAGAGACGGCGTTTTGATCTTGTCGATGTAGGTAATGGGGGAGCGGGCTTTGAAGTCGCCTTCGTCTTCCCACGGCGCGCTGCGGAACCAACCGATTTCGAAGAGGGAGAAGTCGGCGGTGTACCAGAAGTCGCGCCAGTCGGCGATGGAGCGCTGGCTGACTGCGGCTTTGAAGCGATCCGTGTGGCCGATGGCCCAATTGGTAAGAACGCCGCCACCGGAGCCTCCGGTCACCGCCAGCTTGTCCGGGTCCACCCAGCCGCGTTGAATGAGGGCGTCAACGCCGGCCATCAGATCCTTGTAGTCGTCGCCCGGGTAACGATATTGGATGACGTTGGCGAAATCCTGGCCATAGCTGGTGGATCCGCGGGGATTGGGATAGAGAACGGCGTAGCCTTTGGCGGCCATCCACTGGAACTCGTGATCGAAGGCGTAGCCGTAGGCTGCGTGAGGGCCTCCGTGAATGTTGAGGATCAACGGGTATTTCTTCGATGGATCGCGATCGGGTGGGAATTGGACCCATGCCTGAATGCGCTTGCCGTCGAAGCTGTCGTACCAGATCATCTCGGGCGGGCTCACCTTGAGTTCGCTGAATAGCTTTTCGTTGACGCTGGTGAGGCGGGTCATCGTAGGGGAGCCGGCGTTGAGCAGGTAGATATCGCCAATGTTTGTGGAATCGGAGACGGCTAGCGCGAGTCGCGAGGCATCGGCCGAGGCGGACCAGGAGTAGACGTTGTGATTGCCGGTGGTGAGATCGTCGATTGCGCCGGTCTCCGCGTCGATGCGCTTGAGGTTCCCGCGGCCTTGTTCGGCGGCGTTGATGTAGATGAACCGGCTGTCGCGGGTCCACACGGGCTTGGCTTGGCCGCCGCCACGAGGAGGGCCTTGGTCGCCGCCGGCTCCGGAGTTGATATCGTTGTCAAACTTCGCGGTGAGGTTGCGAGGAGCGCCGTTTCCGAGGGTGGCGACCCAGAGGTCAGCCTGCTCATGAGAGCGGACGGGCTGACTGTTGAGCGCGGCGACAAAGGTGACACGGGAGCCGGAAGGGTCGAGTGCGATGTTGCCGATGGCCCCGGCGATTTTTGCAACGGACACCGGCTCGCCGCCGGCGGCGGGGACCGAGTACAGTTCGGCGGCAGGCGGCTTGTAGTACGGTTCGAGATCGCGGTTGGAGGTGAAGAAGATTTTCGCGCCGTCTCGTGACCATGTGATGTCGGACTCCGAAAACCGGCCGGTGGTCACTTGGATGGCTTTCGCCGGGGTGTCGAAGTCTTCCGGTGCGGGCACGGTCCAGATGTGGGAGGGGCGCTCCGGGTCCACGTAGCCGTGGCCATTCGCGCGGTAGACGGCGCGGCTAATCACGCGGACATCGGATTTGTCTTCTTCGTCCTTTTTCTTGTCGTTATCTTTGGCGAGGGTTGTGGAGTTGAAGGCGATGGTGCGCCCGTCGGGGGACCAAACGGGGCTGCTCGCTCCCTTGGGAATAGTGGTGAGGGGACGCGCTTCCCCGCCGTTCATGGGAAGGACGAAGATTTGGGGCGGATCTTTTTCGGGCGCGCGGAGAAAGGCGAGGCGGGTGCCGTCGGGAGACCAGCGAGGGGTGGTGTCGCGTGGCCCCGAGGTGAGCGGGCGGGCGGCACCTCCAGAGGTGGAGACGATGTAGAGGGATGTGTCGTAGCCGTCCTTTTTGGCGTTGACGGTGACGTAGGTGTAGGCGACTCGCGAGCCGTCGGGTGAGATCTGAGGGTCGGCGACCCAATGGAAGTTGTAGATGTCTGTGGAAGTGATCAGCCGCTTGTCAGCGGCGTGGGATGCGACACATAGAGTGAAAAAGAGCGTGACGCGCGCGAGCATTCCCAGATGCTAACAAGTTCGGGGGAGGCGGACAATGACCCTGACGCGACTGGAATGGCTAATCAGGAGCTTGGTGTGTGTCCTCGAAATGGCCATTCCTGTAGAGCGCGACGAATACTCCGGGTGCAGCGAGGCCATTCGAACTACCGCCGCGAACCTCACTTATGCGAAGATCGCGGCGCCCAGTCGCCAAGCTAAACACAAACTGAGGTTGGAATTTGTCACCCAAGGGATCATTGATGACAACGATCCCTTGCGACGGAAGCCATTGCGTGGTGTGAGCCTTGGCATATTCGGACAGTTCGCGCACGGCGGACTCTCCTCCCGGGCCAAAATCGCGTTGGTGAACCAACGGGCGCTCCACCCACTGCAAGAGCACAACTGTTAGTAACGCAACCGCCCACGATACTGTGCGGATGAGAGGGCGCTGGGGCCACCGGGAGGCGATCCCCTCCACAAGAGCGGCCAGGTAGAGCGCAACGCCGACGATGGGAATGTACAAAACGTATCCATCATGACGCGGCGTGGTGAATGTGAGCGGAAGCATCGCGACGTGATAGTAGACCCAGCCAAAAAGCATGAGCCGGCTCCTCATTAAGAGGGCCAGACCCAGCGCCGCGATGACGACGGCGACGGTCTGCCATTCCGAAGGTGTTACCGACCGGAACAAGAGCAGAGATAGATGTGCTTGCGCGGAGGCTATGGCGGGTGCCCAGCCGAACACCGGAATGTACGCCACGTGGGAGAAGTGCACGCCGTTTTGCGCATACCGCCAACCTAAGAGGCCGGCGGCGCTTGCCATTCCCGCGGGAGCGATTACTCGTAAGACCCAACTGCGATGCGCGCGCCAGGTATCATTTTGGTTGAAGAGCAATTCGGATGCCAGGACAACAGCGGGTAACATCAACCCCATTTCCTTGGACTGGAATGAGGCTACCGTACAGGCAAATAGTTCGATTGCCGCAAGGAGGGAGGGGCCTGACCCGGAACCGCGTCGCCGTATATAGCTCACCAGGCCAAGAAGAAAGAAGCACTGGCACAGGACATCGTAAACCGTTCCCGAACTTGCATAAATGGACCACAGGCTACCGTTGAAAGATACGATTGCAGTAGCGAGAATTGTCGTCTGCAGGGAGCGAGTGAGTGCGTATGCCAGCCTCCAGCAAAGCCCGATGTTCACGAGAAGAAGCGCGAAACACGCTATCCGGAAGGGCAGGGGGTTCCATCCGAAGACCTCGTATAGAAGACGATAGAACAGTTGCCCCAGGGGCCGGACGGATCCTGCCCAGAAACTCAGACAACTCAGGACCAGGTCCGGACCCGACCGTAGCCAGGCAGCATACAGATTCATGGAGTCATCAGGGTTAACGTACGAGAACAGACCTTCGCTCGCCAGATACAGGAAGTTGGCGACGATCAGGATGGCGGCGGCGGCGGTAAACAGCTTCCTTCGTAGATTCTTGTTACCAGCCAAACGCCCACTATCGGACGGTAGATCCCTGGCGATGTTAGCTATCATGAAGTGAGACGCACGTATTATTGTAATGCAGAAGCAAATTCGTGGACGATGAACCGGAGGGTTATTAAATGCGTCTGACCCCTTTTACGGGAAAATGCGTCTGACCCCTTTTAAGTGGCGTCGTGGAAGATGATTCCGAGGGTGTGGCGGTGACCCTTACGCACGCGGCTGACGCCGTGGCGGAGATTGACACGATAAACGCCACGGGTGCCCTGGATGGGGCGGTGGTGGACGGCGAAGGCTACGGCGTCACCTTGGTGCAAGGGGACAACCTCCGGACGGGATTGCATGCGGGGGCGTTGATCGGTCACCACAAATTCGCCTCCAGTGAAATCTCTCCCGGGTTCGGAGAGGAGACAGGCCACTTGCATGGGAAAGACGTGCTCGCCGTAGAGGTCCTGGTGGAGACAGTTGTAATCGCCGGGGCCATACTGCAGCAGCAGGGGCGTAGGGCGCGACTGCCCGGCAGCGTGGCAACGCCGGAGGAATTCGACGTGTTCGGCGGGAAAGCGGCCATCGATTTTCAGGGCCTCATTCCAGGCGTTGGCGAGCGGAGCAAGCTTGCAATAGAGGGCCGTGCGAAGTTCTTCAACCAGCGCAGGCAAAGGATAGCCGAAATACTTGTATTCACCGCTCCCAAAGCCATGGCGAGCCATGACGATGCGGCTCCGGAAGGGGGCGTCGTCCGGATAGAGAGCCGCGAGCGCCTCGCACTCCTGCGGCGTCAGAACCGCGCTGAGCAAGGCGCAACCTCCTTCATTCAGGTCCTTGGAGATTGTCAGCCAGTCGAGACGTTCCATTCGGTCGTTCATTTCTGAACGTTACCTGGATTCGCGATGGAAAACACTCCGTTTCCGGCTGTCAAATTCATGGTTCAGGCAAGCGAGTGATATCATCGGCGCTTCGGACATGACCGAAGCCGTCGTCATCTTCAGTCTGCTGGTGGGCACGAGCATCGTCGCGGCTGTCCTGTTGCTCGCCATAAATCGCCGCCTTCGGACCGATCCGTTCGCCTACTACTGGGCGATCTATTGGATCCTTCAAGTTCCGCTGTACGTGGTCGGCACGATCTACTATTATTTTCACCTTTTGGATGGCTGGCAGCCGCTGACCATGATTCCGCTGGTAGCGGCTCAAGCGGCGACACTCATGGCGGCCGGCAGGGCTGCCAGTGGCAAGCGGCCCTCAGTGCGCAACATCGGAATCACTGCGCTGATCGCATTGTTGCTGATGAGCGCCTACTGCGCCGCTGGGGGGCTCCTCTTCGGTTATGGCTTTTTGGGCCAAGCCTTCTCGGCAGCCAGAGGGTACGCTATAGCGGCGGCGACAGCCTTCTTCGCCTTTCACCTGTGGCGTTCCAACCCGCATCCCCGACTGGCGGAAGGACTGATGATCCTCAGTTCGGTGGCGATGGCCCTTAACTTCTTGTTCATTGGAGTGTCCGGTTCGGGTTTCGTGGTTTATGACGAGAGTACGCCCACATCCTCTCTGGTGGCCATTCTGCTCCAGTTTGGCGTTTCGGCCGGTATCATTGTTCGCATTCTGGAACGAGCCCTTGGCGCGGCCAATGCCGCCGCAGAATCGGACCGCCGGTTTCGGGCGCTGCTGGAATCGATCGGCCTGCTTGGAATCGTGGTGGACAAAGAGTGCCGCGTGGAGTTCGCCAACCGCTACCTGCTGGAGCTTACCGGCTATCAAGTCGAAGATATTCTTGGCAAGGACATCGCATCCCTCTGTGCTTCACCTCAGACGAGGGACACGTTGTGCACTGTTTTCCGGCAAGGAATGTCAACGGGTAATATGGCGGCGAGTGTGGATGGGATCATCCTCACGCGCGGGGGGCGCGAGCGCTCCATCCGCTGGGTGATTACCGTACTACGCGGCGATTCCGAAAAGATTACCGGCTGCGCTGCCGTTGGCTACGATGTGACCGAGGAACGCGAACGCGAGGAACAGCACCGCCAGGCGCAGAGGGTGGAGAGCATTGGCCGGTTGGCGGGCGGGGTGGCGCACGATTTCAATAATCACCTCACCGTGATCAACGGGTACACGGAATTGCTGATGAAGGTGCTGCCCGGCGGCAGCACGGCGCACGGCTTTGCCCTGGAGACTCGCGCCGCCGGCGAGCGTGCGGTCGGCCTGACGCGTCAGCTACTGGCTTTCAGCCGGAGACAGATCCTGGAACCGCGGCTGATCTCCCCCAAAGAGATTGTGAGCGGCCTGCAATCGATGCTGCGGCGGCTGCTGCGGGAAGACATTGAGATCACATTCGATCTGGGACCCGGTAGTGGGTCCATCATGTGCGACCCGAGTCAACTGGAACAGATCGTAGTCAACTTAGTGGTAAATGCGCGCGACGCGATACCGGGTCACGGCCGCATTCTGATCCAGGTCCGCAATGAACAAACAGTGGGTGCCGGAGAGGGGCGAACGGCCAGTCTACCGGCAGGAACATACGTCCTGGTTCGGGTGGTGGACAACGGTACGGGCATGGATGAAGAGACACGCCAGCGAGTATTTGAGCCGTTTTTTACGACCAAGGCAGTGGGGAAAGGGGTTGGCCTAGGGATGGCCGTGGTGCACGGCATCGTGAAACAGAGCGGCGGCTGGATACAGTTGGAGAGCCAACCAGGCTTAGGCACCAATTGCAGCGTTTACTTTCCCTTGGCTATCGCGGGAAGCTTGGACCAGACGGCGGCGCAGGCTACGTCCAGCCTGCCCGAAGAACCCGCAAGCGCGACTGTTTTGCTAGTGGAAGACCGAGACGATGTGCGTCAACTGACTCGAACGATACTTAGCGAAGCTGGTTATCGTGTTACCGATTGCGCGGGTGGCGATCAGGCGGCGGCGCTAGTGGAATCCAGCGGCGCGGCCTTCGAGTTACTGGTTACGGATATAGTGATGCCGCGCATGAATGGACGCGAGCTTGCCAATCTGTTGAAACGCCGGCAACCCGAGTTGAAGATCCTGTTTGTGTCGGGTTACGCCGCGGACGCGGTGGTACAGGAAGGCGTTCTTGAACCGGGCATCAATTTCCTGGCGAAGCCGTATTCTCCGCCGCAGTTGCTGGCGAAGGTGCGCGAGGCGCTGGCGGAATGAGAGTAGAGCGCGAGACTTCGTAAGAATATTTAATCAGCGCCGTACAACCTGCGGGTCTCGACATGCGTTTAACTTAACAGGGAGACTGTATATGTCACACCGTTTGCTGGTAATTGCGGCGCTAAGCACCGCAGCCTTGTTCGCCCAGCCGGACCCTCCCGCACGAGTCGCGCGGCTGAGCCACGTGGATGGAACGATATCCTTTCAGCCCGCGGGAGTCGACGATTGGACACCCGCCGCCCTGAACCGTCCGCTGACAATCGGAGACCGGCTGTGGGCCGACGAAGGGTCGCGGGCGGAGCTTCAAATGGGTTCCGCGTCGCTGCATTTGGCGTCTCGCACCGCCTTTCAATTTCTTAACCTCGATGACCGCAGCGTGCAGGTAAAACTCACCGAAGGGACATTGACTGTTCACTTGCGCACGATGGATCCCGATGAGAGTTTCGAAGTGGACACGCCCAACCTGGCATTTACTCTTCTGCGTCCCGGGGACTATCGGATCGATGCCGATCCGGACCAGCAATCCACGGTGGTGACGGTGCGCCAGGGACAGGGCGATGTGACGGCGACAGGCCAGGCATTCAGCGTCAGGCCGGGCGATCAGGCAACGATCACGGGCGATGACCGGCCATCGTATGACATCCTTCAGGCGCCGGAACCGGATGGCTGGGATCGCTGGTGCATGGATCGGACGCAGCGCGAGGACCGCGCGGTATCGGCGCGGTACGTCAGCCGCGACGTGATCGGGTATGAAGACTTGGACGACTACGGGTCGTGGTCAACGGAGGCCGAATACGGCGCGGTGTGGTACCCGCGCACGGTGCCGGTGGGCTGGGCGCCTTACCGCTTCGGGCATTGGGCGTGGATCGAACCGTGGGGCTGGACGTGGGTAGATGAAGCCCCTTGGGGATTCGCGCCATTCCACTATGGCCGCTGGGCATACGTAGGCAGGTCGTGGGGATGGATTCCCGGACCTGGAGCGATGATGTCAGCGCGGCCGTATGGCAGACCCGTCTATTCGCCGGCATTGGTGGCGTGGGTAGGCGGCGCCAATTGGGGCGTCTCCCTTTCAGCGGGCGGCGGTGCGCCTGTAGGCTGGGTGCCGCTGGGACCGCGCGAGGTATACGTACCGTCGTATCGCGCCAGCCAGGCTTACTTCACGCGAGTGAATACGACGAATACGGTGATCAACAACATCAACATCACGAACGTCTACAACAACAGGAACTCGACGAGGATCACGTATGTGAACCAGTCGGCACCGAATGGAGTTACGGCGGTATCGTCCGGGATGATGGCGTCGTCGCGGTCTGTCAACCAAGTGGCGACGACGGTGACTGCGGAACAGATGAGATCGGCGCAGGTGCTGGGCAGTGCGCCGGTGTCGCCACGCCGCGAGAGCCTTTTAGGCGGTGGACGATCAGGCGTGCCCATTGCCGCGCCAAGGCCGCCTGACGGCGCTTTCCGGCGTGAGGTAGTGGCACGGTCGGCTCCGCCTCCGGCAGCCGTCCCGTTCACACAGCGGCAACCGATGCTGCAACAGAATCCGGGGCGTCCGGCAGAAGCGGCGCCGGCACCGGTTCGACAGACGGGTGTGCGAGTGGTAACGGCGCAGCCCGAAGTCATACGGCCACGGCAAGAGGACCGGCAAATGCCGCAACGCGCGAATCCGAACCCAGCGCCGGTAGCGCGACCTGAGGCACAGCCGCAGACGAGGCCCCAGTATCAGCCTCAGACGAGGCCCCAGGTACAGCCGCAATCGCGGCCGGCGCCGGTGTACCGGAATGAGAGTGGAGAACGAGCGCCGAATCGCTCGCAATCGCGTCCGGCGGAACGGAAGCCGGAACAGCGAGAGCGCAAAGACCATTAGTTCCTCATAACCAGCCTGGTACCGAAAAAATGTGGCGCCATCGGCAGTAAATCGAGTGCGCCACCCGTCCATCCGTGATAGGCGTGGGTGCCGCTTGCAAAGCGCATGGGTAGAGCTGCGTTCGCGAACGGCATTGTTGAAATGAGGAAGTCTTGCGCGTACACCTTGTAAACCCTAGCGATACTGCGTTCGGCACAGCGGTGATCACACCGCGTTGGTTGTTTGTGCTTGCAGCAGCCACTCCTGCTGCCTTTGGCGATCCAATCATATGCGATGAGACGCTGGAGCCATTTGACGTGACTTGCCTCAAACGAGGCGACGTCGTTGGAATAGGAATACATACGGCAAACGCCGTGCGCGGCTATGAAGTCGGCAGGGCCGCACATGAACAGGGTGCGACGGTAATCTACGGGGGAATCCATGCGACGCTGTTCCCGGAAGAGTCATTCAAGCTAGGCGCTGCCGATGCCGTTGTCAAGGGCGACGGAGATATTGCCTGGGGCGAGGCACTTCGCGATTGCGTCGGCGAGGGACCGCAGAGGGTCTATGACGGCGGACGCATCGGCGGCGATAAATTTCTTCAGGCACGGTGGGATCTGCTGCCCCCGAACCGCTATATGTGGGCGTCTGTCCAGACGGTGCGTGGTTGCGCGAAGCATTGTTCTTTCTGCTCAGTGTGGCGGACCGATGGACAGAAGCCGCGCCAGCGCGCCACTAACCCGGTGATCGACGAGATTGTGGACTTGCGACGGAAGGGTTTCCGCTTCATCGCGCTGGCTGACGACAACTTCTATCCGGTAACGCTGACCGATTTGAAACTGGCTGAGCGGCAGAACAACCCGGCGCGGCTGGAAGAGCTCCGGGCCATCCGGCGGGAGCGGTTCGAATTGATGGAGCAGATGTCGAAGTTGCCGTCGGATACCATCTTCTTCACGCAAATCACGATGGAAGCCGCGGAGGACACGGAGTTCCTGGACGCGATGCGGAAGGCCAACATTAAGGGCGCATTGGTGGGCGTCGAAGCAGTGACTCCAGAGGGACTGAAGTCAGTATTCAAGGACTTCAACTGCTCTGGCGAAGAACTGGTAACGCGGCTGCGGACGTTCCGGAAGCACGGAGTGCACGTACTGGGATCGTTCATCTTCGGACTGCCGAGCGACCGACCGGAAACGTTCGAGGCGACACAAGAACTAGCGAAACGCGCCGACCTTACCTTCGCTCAATTCGTAATGTTGACGCCTTTCCCGGGGACTGTCGATTTTGAAAAGTGGGAGAAGAGCGAAGAGGCGAAGGAGAACCCGGCGAATGTCGACGGTATCCCTTTGACTCGCTATTGGCTGATTCCAGGGCACAAGCGGCCGAAGATGTTTACGCCGCATCCCACGATGAGCTCCGACGAGATGAGGACGCGAACGCTCGGCGTGTGGCAGGGATTCTACAGCCTGAAGGCAGTGTGGCAGCGGTCAAACTGCGTTATTTCCCTGAAGAGCCGGCTGGCCTTCGTGCTGATTTCTTTGCTCTACCGCCAGATGTACGCTAACACGGGTATTGCTGCGGACAGCGCGCGGCGGAACCGCGCGAATAAGCTGGCCACGCTGCTTGCGAAACCGACGTTGAAGCTTTTCCAGGCAAAGCCCATGCCGACGCTGCAGCCACCGGGACGGATGATGCCCAAGGCCGACAACACCGCGTTCCCAGTGCTGGGTTAGACCGCGCCCTGCACTTTACGCGCGCTTTCAACGCCAAACACAGGTAGATCGGGCTGATTGAGCAGCCCGATCTGCTTCAATACCGAAGCCTGATCCCAATAAATGTGTTCATGGGCTAGCTTGCCCTCGCGGAAGCGCACGATGGCGACCAGCGCTACTTCGACGTGGCGATGGGTGGGCGCGACGCCTGGCAGCATCCACGGCATCTCCTGCGTGTGGGTAAACGAGAAGATCATCTCATCGACAAGCTGATCCGTGCCGACGGTGCGCGAGATTGGAGTGAGCTTGGTATCCGGCGGCATGCTGGGAATGAAGTCCTGCGAATAGAAGGCCCGCAAGGCAGCTTTGCCTGCGCCACCAGTGAGCACGGGCACATGGTTGACGTAGGCGTCTTCCACCATGGTGGCCAATGTCGCTTCGGTATCGCGCGTCGCAAATTCGTGATTGGTGTGTTCTTCCCACAACTGTGCCAAGTCCGCTGAGAGCATGTAGCAATTCTAGCCTTGCTTGCGCGGCATCCCCGAGTCGGACTACAACCTGTGCTTCCAACATACCTCTTGACAATAGTCGTTTTAACGTGTATTCTGGATTTGTGATGAGCAGGATTCAGGCGGAAATCAAACAAACGAAGCCGTTTCCTGTGGCGGAGGAAGAAGCAGCGGTAGCGCTGCAACGTACGGCCGACCTGATGGCGCAGCAGATTACTGCGGTGTTGAAGCCGCACGGAATCTCACCGGCGCAGTACAACGTGCTGCGCATTTTACGGGGCGCCGGAAAAGACGGTTTGCCGTGTGGTGAAGTAGGCAACCGGATGGTGACGCGGGACCCGGATATGACGAGGCTGTTGGACCGCATGGAAACGCGCGGGCTGGTGGCGCGCATCCGGGAACAGAAGGATCGCCGCGTAATCACAGCGCGCATCACACCAGAAGGCGAAGCGATGGTGGGCCAGTTGGACCGGCCTATCGCGGAACTTTCGGTGCGTCAGTTCTCTGCCCTGACGAAGGCTCAATTGAAGACCTTGGTTGACCTGCTCGACCGGCTTCGCGAACTTGCAGACTGACCGCCCGCTCGCGCCGTTCCTGATTGGACCCGGGGAACGGGACGCAAGCCTCACGCGCCGTGCGGCGCGACACTTACCAGCGGTGGTCCCTCTTTGGAGACATCGATGATTACCCTCAGGCCCGCGGCAGAACGCGGAGTCTCACAAACGTCCTGGCTGGACAGCCGGCATACGTTTTCGTTCAACACCTACTTTGACCCGAAGCACGTAGAATTTCGGGCGCTACGCGTGATCAATGAAGACCGCGTGGCTGGCGGCGGGGGCTTCGGCACGCACGGTCACCGCGACATGGAGATCATCAGCTATGTGCTGAGCGGCGGCCTGGGCCATAAAGACAGCACCGGTACCGGGTCTGTGATCCGGCCGGGCGACGCGCAACGCATGAGCGCCGGCCGCGGGATCATGCACAGCGAGAAGAATGCCTCAGCCACGGAGCCGGTCCATTTTCTGCAGATCTGGATCACGCCGGCGGACTACGGAATCGCTCCGGGATACGAGCAGAAGTCTTTCCCGCGTGAGGAGAAGCTGGGCAAATTCCGGCTGATTGCTTCGAATGACGGCCGTGATGGGACTGTGACAATCCACCAAGACGTGGATCTCTATGTGACCGAATTGGAGCCGCAAGACAGCACGACGTTCACCCTGCGGCCGGGCCGGCACGCGTGGATCCAGGTGACACGCGGCGCCATCACGGTGAATGGCACCGCACTGAAGGCCGGTGACGGTGCCGCAGTGAGCGACGAGACTACGCTTGCAGTGACGGCCAGTGAAGCGAGCGAAGTCCTGTTGTTCGACCTCGCGTGAGGAACCTGCGGACTCACCCAGTGAAGCATTGGGTGAGTCCGCTTATTCAAGGCCCCCCAGCAGGAGTTCCGCCTCTTCGGCGAGCGTGAAGAAGGCCACGGGGAGCGTCAGCAAGTCGGTCTGCAGAACGGGGCGAACGGAATCTGGGACATGCTCGCCGGGGATCACGACTACGGCTGGGCGATCGTCAGGCACAACCACTGGAAGCGAGTGGACCATCTTCGCCAGCAACTTCTGCTCTGCGTCGCGGTCATAGCCGGGCAATAGTACCGCCATTTGATACGGCTGTCCGGCAGCCGTCCAGGCAGCGGCGGCCGCTTTCATGTCCTCATTCAAAAATGACAAGTCCACATCGATGCCGCGTTCAGGACGGCTCCAACTGCGGCGCCAACTGCGTTCGCGCATGATGAAATCGCGATACTCGCGGATGAAGCCGAGCAGCGTATGGCGCGTCTCTGGCGTCAGATCGGAAAGCAGAGCGTCCGGCTTCACCACCATCGTCACGACGGTTCCGTCGGGAAGCACCCGATACTGGCTCCATGACATCACTCAAGAAGTCCTAGCGCGACTGCAAGAACGGATTGAACTGCCTCTCGCGGCCGATGGTTGTGATTTCGCCATGCCCGGGGATGACTACCGCTTCGTCAGGCAATTCCATCACCTTCGACTGAAGCGAGTCCATCATCTGGCGTGTGCTGCCGCCGGGAAGATCGGTGCGGCCAATGCTGTCGCGGAAGAGCACATCACCGGCGATCAGTTTGTTCTGCCCGGGAATCCAGAGGCACGAACTGCCTTGCGTGTGGCCAGGCGTGTGAATCACGTGAAAAACGGTATCGCCGAGGGTAAGGGACGATCCTTCTTTGGCGTCCACATCGATCTCTGTCTTTGAAGGGGTGGGCATGCCGAGCCAGGCGGCCTGCAAATCGAGATGGTCGTACAAACCCTGATCGGTTGCATTCATGTAGACAGGCGCGCCGGTGGCCGCCTTCAACTTCTCAGCGCCTCCGATGTGGTCAATGTGCGCATGGGTGACAAAAATCGCTTTCAGCTTCAGGTTATGTTTAGCCAGCAACGCGAGGATGCCGGAGATATTATCGCCGGGATCGACAACCATTGCTTCGCGGGTCTCTTCGTCGCCGAATATCGAGCAGTTGCACCCCAGCGGCCCCACACGGAGCATCTCATGGATCATAGGTAGATTGTATACTTTGAGGAGAAGCCTCCCGCAGTTCGGCAAGGAATCACACACATGCAAGGATACGAAGCGCTACGCAGCGGAGCCGCCTGGATTGACCTCGCCCAGCGAGGGAAGATCAGGGCCACGGGAGAGGATCGCGCCCGTCTGCTGCATGCGATGACCACGAATCACATCCAGCAGTTGGAACCAGGTCAGGGCGTGTATGCGTTTTTCCTTACCGCCCAGGGCCGCATCCTGGCCGACGTGAATATCTTCCGGCTGGAAGACGAGTTGCTGCTGGATGTAGAACCGGAAGCAGCGACGCGGATCTACGAACACCTGGACAAGTTCATCATCGCCGATGACGTGGTTGTGGAGAACGTCACCGAAGCGCTGCCTACTGTTGGCCTGGAGGGCCCCGGCGCGGAAGGCGTACTGAAGAATTTGGGCGCGCCAGTGCCGCCGGCGGACCGGGGATTCACGCTGTGGGGCAATCGAATTGTAGCCCGTGTCTCGCAGACCGGTCAGCTTGGTTTTGCCATCTTTGTCCCAGCCGCGGAAAGAGCCGAACTGATCGGTGCGCTGGAAGGCAGCGGCGCGGTGGAGGCTTCCTCCGAAGCGGTCACGGCGGTGCGCCTGGAGAATGGCCACGCGCGGTATGGCGATGATTTCAGCGATAAGACTTTACCGCAGGAGACCGGGTTGATGAGCGCCCTGCATTTTCAGAAGGGTTGCTACATCGGCCAGGAGATCGTGGAACGGATTCGCTCGCGCGCGCTGCTGCACCGGGGATTGGGGCATCTTCAAATCGCCACCACGGACGTTCCGGCGGCGGGCACGGAAGTGAAGCAGGGCGATCAGAAGATGGGCGAGATTACTTCCGCCGCTTTCTCACCCGCAAACGGCAGTGTCTTTGCGATCGCGATGATTCGTCTGGATGTGAAGAAGCCTGGGGCGCAGGCCCTCACCGCTGCGGGAGCGCCGGTGGAAGTCGTGAGCTAGAGCGGGCTTTTTTCGCGACTTTGTGGGCGGCCCAAAACGACGCCACCACGGCCTCAACGAACGGGGCGAGATCGGCGGTCTCCTTCTGTTCCTTGCGAAAGATGTGCCAATAGAGGACAGGTCCTAGAAGGATGGCGACGGCGGTATCCATATCCACGCCCGCGGTCAATTCACCCTTGCGGATACCGGTCTCTATGAGTTCGCGCAGTTCGCGGCGGGGCGGCTCCATCACCATCTGACGCCAGGCATAGCCGAAGGTAGGATGGGCGGCGCCGTAGGAGACGATGTGCGGGGTAACGCGTTCCTTCCATTCGGCGTTGTCTTTAGGGCGGTGTGTCAGGGCGGCGATCAGGCCCGCGCGTGTATCGCAATCTTTCAGGTTGGGCCGGTCATGGAGGCCGCTGACCCAGGCCAGCATCTCCATGACCAGCGCTTCTTTGTCCGCCCAGTGTTTGTAGATGGTGGCTTTGCTGACGCCCGACTGGCGCGCCACCTCATCCATACTCGTACCGTCAACACCCCGATTGGCAACAAGCTCCACCGCTGCCTGCAAAACCTTTTCATGCGCGCTGGAACTGGGCGTACGAGCCATCTATATCTGAATCCTTGAGAACAAGTGCCTCCCTATGAGGAGAAATAGCATTGTACCCGCAACCAGAACGATGACGTCGATGGAGAAGCCGATGTGCGAGACGCCGATGAGGGAACTGCGCAGCCCGTCTACCCCGTAGGTGAGCGGGTCCAAACGAGTAGCGATACTCAGGGCCAGCGGGAGGCCGGCGAGAGGATAGAGAGCGCCAGATAGGAAAAAGATCGGCATCACGAGGAAGTTCATCACCACCTGGAACCCTTGCATGTTTTCGAGGACTGAGCCGATGGCCGTACCGAGCGCGGCAAACAGGCATGCGATCAACGCCATAAAGAGGAACGCCGCGGGCAGCCCCATGATGTTAGCGGGCCGGAAACCGGCGATGACGCAAACGGTGGTGACCAGCAACCCCTGACACATAGCCACAGTGGCCCCACCAAGCGTACGGCCGATCATGATTTGGACGCGCGGCACGGGCGCCACCAGCGTCTCCTTGAGGAAGCCAAACTGGCGATCCCACAGTAGTCCGATGCCGGAAAAGATTGCGCTGAACAGAATGGTCATGGCGATCACACCGGGCGCGACAAACTGAAGGTAGCTGCCCTGCCCGGCTTTTTGAAACACCGGACCCATGCCAAAGCCGAGCACCAGCAAGTACAACAACGGCTGGCCCAGTGAGATCACGATCTGCAAGCGGGAGCGGATGTAACGCCGCAACTCGCGCAGCCATAGGATGTAGATCACGCTCATTTTCGTCCTCCGCCCCACATCTTTGAGAACTGGCGCATCTGGTCGGCGGAATCGGCTCCCTCGGATCGAATCGCGGTGCCCGTGAGGGCGAGAAACGCTTCTTCGAGTGATGCAGCGCCAGTGCGCTGTTTCAATTCCTCAGGAGTACCCTGTGCCGCGATGCGGCCGTGATCGATGATGGCGATGCGCTGAGCCACGCGATCGGCTTCATCCATGTAGTGAGTGGTGAGGAAGACTGTGACGCCTTCGGTGCGGTTGAGCTCTTTCACGTGCGTCCAGAGCTGATTGCGAGTTTGCGGATCGAGACCGAGTGTAGGCTCGTCGAGAAATAGAATTCTGGGTGTGTGGAGGAGAGAGCGCGCGATTTCCAGACGCCGCTTCATGCCGCCGGAGAAGACTTTCACAAGGTCGTCGCGGCGATCCCACAATTCGAATTGGCGCATCAGACGCTCCGTTCGCTCGCGGCGCGCGTGGCGAGGGACGTGATAAAGGACCCCGTGCATTTCCATGTTTTCCGCAGCCGTCATGTCGCCATCCAGACTGGGACCCTGGAAGACGATTCCGAAACGCTGGCGCACTTCGTTGCCCTTGCGACGCGGGTCGAGCCCATCGATTTCCACGGTACCCGATGTAGGATCAAGCAGTGTCGTCAGCATCTTGATCGTGGTGGTTTTTCCGGCGCCATTGGGCCCGAGGAATGCGAAGATTTCGCCGGCTGAGACGGAGAACGACACACCGTCAACCGCCGTAAATTCACCGTATTTCTTGACCAGATCAGCAACTCGAATCACGTTGCCTCCTGGAGACTAATACTAAACGGTTTAGTTTTTTCTGTCAATGAAAACTTATTG
>JBDTMC010000009.1:0-41073 GCA_039934475.1 Bryobacteraceae bacterium
CGGGAGACGGCCTGTCAGCAACGCAGAACATCTACCAGAACGCCTGGGTCTACGGACTGAACAACGACACCGTGGGTTTGGGCATCATCGATGACGCCTCCGCGTTCGGCTGCAGCCCGTGCAGCAACCTGGGTCCGAATACAATGTTCAACCCGCAGTATTCGTCGCTGGCAGTATGGCGCACACGCGGCAGCGGATCGTATCACGCGATGCAGTGGTCCATTCGCAAGCAGTTCAACGGCGTGCAGTTCGATTTGAACTACACGTTCTCAAAGTCGATAGACCTTGGCTCGTATCGGGAAAGCGACACTATCACGAATGGGCAGGTGATCAACCCGTGGAACACGCGGCAGATGAGAGCTGTTTCGGATTACAACGCCACTCATCTGTTGAGCGCCTTCGCTGTGGTCGATCTGCCGTTCGGCAAGGGCCGCCGATTTGGGAACAACGTAAACGGCTTCGTCAACGCAATTCTGGGCGGTTGGGGCGGCAGCGGTATCTGGCGCCAGTCATCCGGACTTCCCATTAGTGTGGGGGACGGCGGACAGTGGGCGACGAACTGGAACCTCAGCGGCTACGCAATTCCGACGGGGCCAATTGCTTCCAACAACACCAAAAATTCGTCCACCGGCGGCCCGAATCTGTTCGCCAATCCCGATACCGCCTTCAACACCTTTGAACCGAACTTCCCCGGGACATCGGGATCGCGCAACATTCTTACCGGCTATGGCTTCTTCAATGTCGATATGGCCTTGCAGAAGCGCTTCCAGATGCCGTTCAGCGAACACCATAGCCTGCAGTTCCGGGCGGAAGTGTTCAACATCACCAACTCGGTGCAATTCGATGTCAACACGCTGAACCTGGATATTGGAAACCAGGCGAACTTCGGGAAGTACACAAGCACGCTGGGAAGTCCGCGCGTCTTCCAATTCGGCGCGCGGTACGAGTTCTAAAGCTACAGCGAAACTACTCGCGGCGCAGCGCGACGACGGGATCGATTCGGAGCGCTCGCCGCGCCGCGAAGACGCAGGCGGTCAGGCCGACCAGGCCCAACAGAACGGTGACCGTGGCGAAGGTGAAGGGATCCCACGGCGTCACGCCAAACAGGAACGTGGACAGGAACCGGGTAAGCGCAAACGCGCCTGCCAGGCCCACCAATTCACCGAGGCCGATCAGCGTCAGTGACTCGCGCGCGATCATGGTCAGGATATTCACCGGGCGAGCGCCCAGGGCCATGCGGATGCCAATTTCATTGGTGCGCCGCGATACGGACCACGCGGCCACGCCGGCGATGCCGATCAACGCAAGCAGTAGCGCAAGTGCCGCGAAGGCGCCGATGAGAGCGGTGCGCAGGCGCGGCGTGGAGAGCGACTTCGCGATCACTTCATCCATTGGCCGAATGGCAGCCACCGGCTGATCGGAATCGATGGCGAGAATCGCGCGGCGCACATCGGCGGCGGCACTGGCGGGTCCGCGCACCACCAGTGACATGGTGAGAAATGGGCGCTGGCGGTAGGAGACATACATCTGGTTGTCTGCATTCTCGTCGCCGAGGCCGCCGATTTTGACGTTTGCAGCAATGCCGACGATCTCAGCAGTCACGCCTTCGCGCGAGTAGATGACGTGACGGCCAATGGGATCTTCATTGGGCCAGAATCTCCGCGCCATCACTTCGTTAATAATGCCGACAGGCCGGGTGGCGTCGGTATCCGCATCGGTGAAGAAGCGGCCCCGCAAAAGCGGGATGCCCATGGTTTGAAGATAGGCGGGACTAATGCTGTGCAGCCAGAACGTCGGCGCTTTGCTGGGCTCTAAGGCGGCGCGTCCTTCGACATTGAAAAAATAGCCGATGGCGCGACCGTTCACCGGCAATGCGTTGGAGAGGGCGACGTTGCGAGCTCCGGGGATCGCCGCTGTGTTCTGGAGAACGCGATCGTAGAAGGCGACTTGCTGCGGCCGCTGTGGATAGCGCGCGCCGGCCAGACCAATGTGCATCGTGTACAAACTGTCAGGCCGGAAGCCGGGATCGACACTCTGTAGTCGCAGAAAACTTCGCAACAGCAAGCCGGCGCCGGCAAGCAGCACCATGGCCAGCGCCACTTCGGAAACGATCATGGCTCCACGCAAGCGCCCGCCGTGTGAGAGCCCGCGTCCGGTGGCCTTAAGCGCCTCATTCAGATCCACCCGCATCGCATGCAGGGCAGGTCCAAGGCCGAAGAGGATGCCTGTAATGGTCGCAACGGCTACGGTGTAAAGCAGCACTGTGGCGTCGATGTGAATTTCACCGGCCCGCGGGAGCAGATCGGCGACGGCGTTGGATATCAGCCCTGTGCTCCACACAGAGAAGAGGACGCCAAGAGCGGCTCCGGCGCCGGAGAGCAAAACACTTTCCGTGAGGAATTGAGCAAGCAAGCGCGCCTTGCCGGCGCCGAGACATGCCCGGATCGCGATCTCCTTCTGCCGGCCGATGGAACGGGCCAATAGCAGGTTGGCGACATTGGCGGAGGCGATCAGCAGTACAAACCCCGCCGCACCCAGCAGCACCAGCAGCGTAAGTTGAACATCCTCGACCATCGACTCCTTTAGCGGAGCGATCACCATTGCGCGTCCCGTATCGCCGAAGCCTTTGTGCGATTCGTCGTATTGACCGCTGAGGAGGGAGACCTCCGATTGCGCGCCAGGAATCTGAGCGCCGCCGGCGAGGCGGGCAAAGAACAGTAAGTAGCTTCCGCCGCGTTGCACCTGCACGGGCGACATGGCCGGATGCCCGAAGATCCTGGGGGTCCAGACTTCCGTGTTCTCTGGAAAATCGAAGCCCGCCGGCATGATGCCGACAATGGCGGTCGCCTCGCCGTCGATGTTGACAGTCTTGCCGACGGCGGTGGGGTCCGATCCAAATCGGTTCTGCCAGAGGGTGTGGCTGATGACGGCGACGCCGGCGCTTCCCTGCTTCTCCTCACCGTCGAGGAAGGTGCGGCCCGCCGTCGGCTTGACTCCGAAGACGCGGAAGAAATTCGCCGAAACCCGTGCCCCTGCCAACTCCGCGGGCGGCGCGGGGGCAGGACCGGAGATCTGGAACGTGCCGCTGGATGTCGCTGCCAGTGCGTCGAAGCTGCGCGCGTGCTCGCGCAGGAAAGTGTACTTGGGAAACGAGGAGGTGATTTGACTGTTGGTTACGGGATAAAGGTCGTACAACTGAACGATGCGATCAGGGTCCTGGTAGGGCAAGGGCCGCAGCAGAACCGAGTTGACGACGCTGAATAGCGTGGTGTTAGCACCTATTCCCAACGCTAGTGTCAGCAGGATGACCGCTGTCAGTCCGGGCGACTGGGAAAAGATGCGCACGCTGAAGCGAATGTTCTGCCACATGGAGACAGGATAGATCAAAGCGGCGCCGGGCGATCCGTGCCCTATGCTGAGTAAGGATGTCTATCCGTTTTATCGACCGCGAAGAAGTCGCAAGGCGCCTCACCTACGATGTCTGCATTCCCATCGTACGCGAAGCGATGATTGCGTTTTCGCGCGGCGAGACCAAACAGCTGCTGCGGTCGATTCTGCCTCTCTCGGAAGGCCGGATGTTCGGCGTAATGCCGGGCGCACTGGGCGCGCATGAGCCGTTCGGCGCCAAGATCATCTCCGTGTTTCAAGGCAATGCGGCGCTTGGCAGGCAGTCTCACCAAGGCCTGGTTCTGCTCTTCGATCCGGACACAGGCGCCCCTGTTTGCGTCGTTCACGCGGGTGAGGTGACGGCCATCCGCACCGCGGCGGCCAGTGCCGTGGCGACCGAGGCACTGGCGCTGCCAGAAGCGCGTCGGCTTGCCCTCATCGGCTGCGGCGAACAGGCGGTTACCCACCTGCGGGCGATGGCGAAGGTGCGCCACTTGCAATCAGGAGTTGTCTGGGGCCGGTCGATCGAACGCTCTCGTGCCTTCGTTCAACGAATGCAAGGCGAGCAAGACTTCCCCATCGCCGTTTGCGCGAGCGTCGAAGAAGCCGTCGCTGAAGCGGACATCATCTGCACGATCACTGCCGCGACTGAGCCGATCTTGAAGGGATACTGGGTGCGCCCCGGCGCGCACGTGAACGTGGTTGGTTCGAGCTATGCAGGCCCCGCCGAAATAGACAACGACCTGGTGGTTCGTTCCCGCTTCATCGCCGACAGCCGCGAAGGGATCCTACGGCAAGGCGCGGAGTTCCTGCGCGCCAAGGAAGCAGGGTTGATCGGCGATGATCACATCGTCGCCGAAATCGGTGAGGTGTTGGCCGGCAAGATCGCCGGCCGGCGCTCTTCCGAAGAGATCACCGTGTACAAGTCCATCGGTCACGTGGTGCAGGACCTGGCGAGTGCGTGGGCCCTATATCGCTAGAATGCTGATCGCCTGGACGGAATTGTTTCCGTATCCCAGACGGTTCCATTGAGGCGCTTCGGGTTGAGTGCGGCTCGCTAAATCAGTGGCGCGCGCGCGGATTTCCACGGGCCCTTCATCCTCTAAACGGGTGAGAAATTCCCACCATTGCCAGCTATGCCGCTTGCGCTCTCCCACCAGGCGCGCTTCCTGCCACGTCCCGCCGTTGACGCTGACGTCCACGCGCGCGATGGGCGCAGCGCCAGACCAAGCCACGCCGCGGATGGCGAGATCCCCGCGCTTGATCTCGGCGCCAGCCTCCGGCTCTGTCACCAGGCTGCGCACTCGCTGCAGCGTCACTGGCTCAATCTCCAGCTTCCCATCGCGCTGCCATTCGTAGACGTACTTCTCCGTCTGATAGTGTCCTTGGAAAGGCGCAGCGATCAGTTCGATCGCCGTCAGCCACTTCACCGACGCCACAGCGAACCAACTGGGCACAATCACCCGCAACGGATAGCCATGTTGCACCGGCAGAGGCTCTCCATTCATGGCATACGCCAGCAGAACCTCCTCGCCGCGGGCGTCGTCCAGAGACAGGCTCCGTTCAAAATAGATCGGCTCACTATGCCCTTCCACGGTGCCGCTATCGATGCCACGGAAAAGGACCTGCAGGGCCTCGCGCTTCACACCGGCGCGGTCTAACACTTCCATCAGCGGGACCCCGCTCCATTCGGCAGTGCTTACGGCGCCGAAATTCCATTGCTCTCCGCTCACCCGCGGCTCCAACACCGAACGGCCGTTCCCGGCGCATTCCAGGGTAACCACTCGCGCCTGCGAACGCATGTTTATGAGGTCGCGCAGACTGAGGCTGAGCGGCCTCTCTACTAGCCCCTCAACCTGCAACCGCCAAGTTGCCGAATCCAACTTTGGAATCTGAAAATGGTTGCGGATATAGAAGCTCGCATTGGGCATTATTACGCCGCCGACCAACGCGGGCAGGGAGGTTTCACAATTCAAAGGATGCGCGCGGTGCACCACAAGCCCGGCATCAATGGCCCGCTGGCAGGCTTCCTCGGGTTCCACCGCCGCTACCGTTGGATCGACATCGGGGCTGGACGCACCGCACCCGCCGTTCGATACGACACCCGCACACGTGGCCGCCGGATAGACATCCACAGTGCCGGCCATTGCAAACGGCCGCATGAACTCGTGTATCCGCGTTTCCTCGTCTGCATCGACGATCATAAAGAGCGTGTGCTCACCGCGTACAATCGCTTCGCCTTGAATCTCGATCCCGTGTTTACGCACGTTCGGACGGCTCAGATAGTTCAGCAACATCGCACCCATGTCAGGGTCGGTCGCGGGACAACGTTCCGCGGCGTGCTGGTGGCGAACGATAAAGAGTGCCATCGGTCTTCCTTTTCGAATTTACTGTCCAGCGGCCGGCAACACAGACGGAAGACCGGCGGTTCTCCACGCGTCGAAGCCTCCGGTCAGATTGGCGATGTCGCGGAACCCGGCGCGCCTCAGCAGACTGGTGGCGACGGAACTACGATAGCCGCCCTTGCAATGCACCACAAGCAGCTTCCGGTTATCCAGTTCCTTGGCTCTCGATTGCAGTTCCCCAAGTGGGATTCGAACCGAGTTGTCGATTGCCCCGGAGCTCACTTCGCCCGGCTCGCGCACATCCAGCACAGCGATCCGGTCCTGTTCGCTGCCCTGCAGTTCAACCAGTTCCTGAACAGTAATGTGGGGAATGTATTCGAGTTCCAAGCCCCGCTTGATCCAACCCGCCACGCCATCGGCAAGGTATCCAATCACCTTCTCCACACCGACCCGAGCCAGCCGCAGCTGCGACTCGCGTACATGCTCCAGATCTTCTCCAACGATGATCAGTGGCGTGTCGAGGCCCAGAATTCGGGCAGCCCATGAAGCATATTGTCCGGTAAGGGCGATGTGAACGGAGCCAGGCACATGCGCAACGGCGAACTCCATGGCCGGGCGCGTATCCACCACCACTGCTCCCTCTTCTTGCATTCGCAGAACGTCGGGCGCAGTTAGAGCGGCAAGCGCCGGCAACTTGGATAATGGCGTCGCGCCGCGGCGGTTCAGATCTACTTCGCGTGCGAAATACTCGGGCCGCGCGGGCAGATTGTCGGTCAACAGATGCACGAATTCTTCGGGCGACCGCGCCAGCAGGGCATAGTTCGTGGACCGCTGCATCCCAATTGTGGAAGAGCTTTCGGAACTCATCTGCCGCCCACACAGCGACCCTGCGCCATGCGCAGGATAGATCACCGTGTCCTCAGGAAGGGTCAACAGCTTCTCGTGAAGACTTTGGTACAGGATGGCCGCGAGTTGCTGCGGCGTATGCGTCGGCGAGAGGTCAGGCCGGCCCACATCGCCCACAAAGAGAGTGTCACCGGTAAAGACAGCGGGCGGCGCTGCCGGTTGGCCGGCGTCTGTCATGACGATGCATATACTCTCCAGCGTGTGCCCGGGGGTTTGTAGGAACCGGAAGCGACACTGCCCGAACTCTATCTCGTCACCATCTTTCACCGCGACATGAGGGAACTCACAGCCTGACCCCGCACCGAGATAGATCTGCGCGCCGGTGCGTTCAGCGAGCTCCCGATGACCCGACACGAAATCCGCGTGCAAATGGGTTTCAATAATGTGTTCGATCTTCCATCCGCCGCGGGCCGCCGCCTCGAGATAGATATCGACATCCCGCTGGGGATCGATGATGGCCGCTACACCCTCTGAACTGATCGCGTAAGACGCGTGCGCCAGACATCCCAAATAGAATCGCTCGACACTGATAGATCCCATACCTCTCCCTTGGTCAACCGAGTATAGTGCAAGACTTCGCCCATTGCAGCTCTTGCTGTCTCTACTTGACCATAAGGTGTAAGCACCGTACAATTCAACAGGTATCACGCCCGACGCAGGGAACAAGGAGTTTACAGATGTCTTTACGTATCAACGATGAAGCGCCAAATTTCACGGCTCAGACGACTCAAGGTGAGATCAATTTTCACGAGTGGATCGGTACTGGTTGGGCCATCCTGTTTTCGCACCCGAAAGACTTCACACCGGTTTGCACAACGGAACTGGGGTACATGGCAAAGCTGGAACCTGATTTTACCTCCCGTAACTGCAAGATCATCGGCCTGAGTGTGGACCCCGTCACGAGTCATGGGAAGTGGGCTGCCGACATCGAGGAGACGCAAGGAAGCAAGGTCAACTATCCGATGATTGGCGACCCTGAGTTGAAGGTGGCCAAACTGTATAACATGCTCCCCGCCGAAGCGGGTGATACCTCAGAAGGCCGCACCGCCGCTACCAACGCCACCGTCCGCACCGTCTTTATCGTGGGACCGGATAAGAAGATCAAGCTGATGCTTAGCTACCCGATGACCACCGGGCGCAACTTCGACGAGATTCTGCGCGTACTGGATTCCATGCAGCTTACCGCCAAGCACAAGGTGGCGACACCGGTGAATTGGAAGAAGGGTGAGGACGTCATCATTGTGCCGGCGGTATCGGACGATGAAGCGAAACTGAAGTATCCCGGCGGCTGGAAAACAGTGAAGCCTTACCTGCGCATTGTCAACCAACCCGAATAACGGGCGGCGATGAGCGAAGAGGCGTATAGGGATTTCATCGCAAGGTATCCTGACTATCTTCAGACTGGCGTGCTGGACGAATTGCGCGCCACTGAATACCGGCGGCTTGATGAAGGCCGCGAGGTGTATCTGGATTACACCGGCGGTTCCCTGTACGCCCAATCGCAAGTCGAGCGGCATCTGAACTTATTGCGCGATTCGGTCTTCGGTAATCCGCACTCGGCCAACCCCACGTCCTCAGCGATGACGGACCATGTAGAGCGCACACGGCGCTTCGTGCTCCAGTATTTCAACGCCGCCGAGGATTACCTGCTGGTGTTCACACAGAACGCTTCAGGCGCCCTGAAGTTGGCCGGCGAATCCTTTCCGTTCGCGCCCGGCAGCCGCTATCTGGCCACCTTCGACAACCACAACTCCGTGAATGGCATTCGTGAATTTGCTCGCGCCAAGGGAGCAACGACTACGTACGCGCCGCTCACGGCACCGGGTCTGCGATTGGACCTGGCGCAGTTGGAACTAATGCTGGACGAGGCTGACCCGGCGTTCCCAAATCTGTTCGCTTTCCCGGCCCAATCGAATTTTTCCGGCGTCAAACACCCGCTCGGTCTCGTGGCAAAGGCTCAAGCGAAAGGATGGCGCGTGCTGCTGGATGCAGCCGCTTTTGTTCCAACGAACCGGCTTGACCTAAGCGCCGTGCAGCCGGACTTCGTCAGCGTGTCCTTCTACAAGATGTTCGGCTATCCGACCGGCGTCGGCGCACTGCTGATCAAGCGTTCGGCTTTCCCGCTGTTGCACCGGCCCTGGTTTGCCGGCGGCACGGTGAACTTCGCCTCGGTGCAAGGGCAAGCGCACGTGCTGTCGTCCAATGAGGCTGCGTTTGAGGACGGCACGTTGAATTACCTCGCCATCCCCGCCGTCGAAATTGGCTTACAACATCTGCAGTCCATTGGCATCGAGACGATCCACCTCCGGGTGCGCTGCCTGACGGGTTGGTTGCTGGAGGAGTTGCTTGCCTTGCGCCACGATAATGGCCGCGCCATGGTGCGCATCTATGGACCCACAACCACGCCGGAGCGTGGAGGCACCGTCACCCTCAATCTCTACGATCCACAGGGACACCTGCTGGACTATCGCCGCGTGGAGGAGTTGGCCGGACAAGAGGGGATCTCACTGCGCACCGGTTGTTTCTGCAATCCGGGGGCGGGTGAACTGGCTGAGGGCTTGACCGAGGAAGACATGCAGGCGGGGCGCGAGTTAGGTGACGAGATCAGCCTTCAGAGTTTCTCGCGGTTAATGCAATCACGCGGCAATAACAAGAGCGCCGGCGCCATTCGCGCCTCGGTTGGGATCGCTTCGAACTTCGCGGATGTGTCCCGGTTTCTGACTTTTATTGCGGGACTTCGCAATCAAACGCGATTGACCATGGGCGACGTCACCTTCGACATCGAGTCTTGCCGCGTGATTCGCGACGGTAGCTAAGGCTAGAAGTTCACAATGCCGGCGAAACTGGTGGCATCGAGGCTCGCCCCGCCGACCAACGCGCCATCCAGCTCTTCCTGCTCCATCAACTTCTTGACGTTGTCGGGCTTCACACTTCCACCGTACAAGATACGGACCTTGCCGGCGGCGTCGCGGCCAAACATCTTCTCCACGTGCTGGCGAATGGTGGCATGGGCGTCGGCGGCGATTTCCGGTGTCGCCGTCTTGCCTGTGCCAATCGCCCAAACGGGTTCGTAGGCGATGACAATCTGGGCGAATTGCTCAGCAGTAAGTCCGGCGATTCCGCCGGCGCACTGCGAGATGAGGAGTTCGGCGGTCTGCCCGGCTTCGCGCACTTCCAACTTCTCGCCCACACAGACGATGGGCTTCAGACCCGCTTCCAGCGCGGCTACGGTCTTCTTCAGAACGCTTTCGTCGGTCTCGCCGAAATACTGGCGGCGCTCGCTATGGCCGATGATCACCCACCGCGCACCGGCTGCCTTCAACATCGGTCCGGAGATCTCTCCGGTGTAGGCGCCTTCCTTGGCGAAGTATAAGTTCTGTCCACCAATCTCTACATTGGAACCCGTGGTAGCGGCAACGGCGGCCGGGATGTTCACGAAGGTCGGGCAGATGACGATTTCGCAGTGGTCGGCCTTGGCCACCAGCGGATTGAACTTCTCAAAAAAGGCGGTAGTTTCCGGAGCCGTCTTGTACATCTTCCAGTTGCCGGCGATGAGCGGGGTGCGGGTCATATGAGTGCGGTCTGAATCCTTCCTATTGGGAGAAAAACGTCCTTATTCATTGTATCGCGGCGAGGAAACTCGCGCCGCGTACAATGCGGGTACCGAAGTTCTCCGCCACCGTCTGGCCAATGTCGGAGAGAGTGGCTCGCGTGCCTAAGTCAACTCCCATGCGCGCGGTGGGGCCATAGGCAAGCAGCGGGACATACTCGCGGCTGTGGTCTGTCGAAGGCGTTGTCGGGTCGCAGCCGTGGTCGGCGGTCAGCAGCAGCAGGTCGTTGGGCTCCATCTTGGCCAGCAGTTGAGGCAACCAGGCGTCGGCGGCCTCTAAGGCCTGGGCGTAGCCTTCCACATCGTTACGGTGGCCGTATAACATATCGAAATCAACGAGGTTGACGAAGATCAATCCCGGCTTCGCTTCGTCCATCGCAATGAGTGTCTTAGCCATGCCATCGGCGTTGGATTTGGTCTTGTCGTACTCAACGATGCCGCGGCCGAGGAAGACGTCGAAGATCTTGCCGATGCTGTGAATCGGGACACGTGCCTCTTCAAGAACATCCAGCAACATGCCCTTGGGAGGCGGCACGGCGAAGTCCTTGCGATTGGGTGTCCGCGTGAAAGCCCCCGGCTCACCCACGAACGGACGCGCAATTACCCGGCCCACTTCGTAAGGACCACTGAGGATCTCGCGCGCCGTTTCACAGATCTTGTAGAGCTCCCACAGCGGGATGACCTCTTCGTGCGCCGCCACCTGGAAGACGCTGTCGGCAGAGGTATAGACGATCGGCGAACCGGTGCGGACGTGCTGTTCGCCAAGTTCCTTGAGGATCTCCGTACCCGACGCCGCATAGTTACCGAGAGACGAACGGCCGATGCGGCTTTCAAACTCGTCCATCACCTCGCGCGGAAAGCCGTGCGGGAACAAGGGCAGCGGTTTTTCCAGGTGAATGCCGGCCATCTCCCAATGCCCGGTGGTCGTATCTTTGCCGGGCGAGGAAAGGGCGCAGCGGCCGAAACAACCGGTGGGCGCGCGCGAGGGTTCCAGGTGGGCGAACGAACGGATGTTGGCCAGGCCCAATGCGCAGAGATTGGGAAGGTGAAGAACGCGCTGGCGCGCTATGTTGCCCAACGTATCGCTGCCGGTATCGCCATACGCGGCCGCGTCCGGCATCTCACCGATGCCCACGCTGTCCAGCACAATCCAGACGATGCGGCGGAAACGTTCAGTCACCGGGGCCGCTCCCAAGAGCTACCTCAATGCGCTCGCTCAGCATCTCAACGAAACGTTCCGGCACATAGCCGTTCATGCGGGTCGCAACATCGCCCTGGCGGCCGAAGATGATGGTGGTAGGGATAGAACTGACGCGCAACAGGTTCGACAGGCCATCCTCGAAATAGACATTCTTATTCCAGTTCTGCGCCTTCAGAAACGGCTCCACCACTTCCCGGTCTTCATCTGTGTTGATGGCGAGGAAGATCACGTCGCCACGATCCTTAAAGCGCTCTTTCACCTGCTCGTAGAGTGGTTGCTGCGCGCGGCAGGGTCCGCACCAGGTAGCCCAAAAATCAAGCACCACGACTTTGCCCTTCAACGACGAAAGCTTCAGTTTCTCGCCCTTCAATCCGGTAAGAGTGTACTCCAGCGGACTAGTGAGATCGGCGTTGGGATCAATGGTGTGAAGTAACTCCCGGCGCCGGGCGGCGGCCGCGGAGATGCGGTCATACGACTGCAGAAGAACGTCGCCAAGTCCGGTTTCGTTCCCCTTCAGCTTCGTATAGATCTCGCCCAGTTTGCGGCGGTCAGTGGCGCGATCGGCCGCATTGCGGCTGTCGGTGAGGGTGAAGGCGTCGGCGAGAGGCTCCAGCGCTTCCTGCGGCTTATCCGCAGCCAGCAGCCAGCGGGCAACCTCATGGGCGGCATCCACAGTCGGATATTGCTTGTAGGCGCGTTTGGACAGTTCAACGGCGTCGGGTAGTTTGCCCAGAATGCCGTTCGCCGTCGCTTCCGTAAGCAGCGCGCGACCGAGACTACGGTCCATCTCATCGCGAAACTTGGCGTGCTGGCGGGCACTCTGGAACATCTTGCCCGGGTCCGCAGTCGCGCTGGCGTCGTTCGAGGCTAGACGCTCTTCCAGGCGCTTCACGACAGCGAGGGCCTTCGTTGCATTCTCTTTGGACTCGGTGGCCAGAAGCGCCTTGCAGTACCGGTCCATCGTCTCCAAGTCCGGCTGATCCCCGGCTACCAGTTTCTCGCCATAAGTGACGATGCGCTGATTGTCCTTGGTTTCCAGCGCCGCCTTGAAGATGGCCCTCTCCAACTCGCCGCGGCGCGCGCTGTTGGGGAACTTCTTGAGGTGATCTTCCAGGACGTGAAGGAATTCCGCCGGACTGCCTCCGATATCGCCCAACGCCCGTTGTAGTTCAAACTGCTCATTGACGGAGCTCTGCTGCACTTCCGGCGGAAGTTGACCCGGGGTGGGCGCCTCCTTCTCCTTTTCCTGTCCAAAGGCAAGGCAAGCCACCAGCAGTGCAAGAAGCAACGTCTTCATTATTCGGTCTTGACCTTCCCCCGAAAGGCGTCGGCCAGGTACGCAGCGCGCTCGCGCGCCATATTCAGGAAGCTCTCGTTCTTGGCCACTCGTTCCAACATCGGCACAAACTGGTCAACAGCGAGCAGGCGTTTCCTGTCATAAGCCAATTCCAACTGCAACAGCACTTGATTCACTCCGAGCTTATCGAAGTGCACTGCCCGGTCCAGCCGCCCTAGATACTGTTCGGACTCAGCGATCTTTTCAAACCACTCGAGCAGCGCCTGCGCATCCAAATCCTGCGAGTAATTGAATTTCTGCTCAGTCTTGGAAGCGCCGTCCTCCCAGCGAAACGTTTTCATGCCCATGTTGGCGACTTTAAGGCCCGACTCAATCGGCCGCGTGAACTTTTCCAACTTTTCCGCCAGTTGAAAAATAGCCGCCGTATCGGCCTCGGAGAGTTTGAATTGCAGAGGCTGTTCGTCGTCAGGCGCGTCCTTGTAGACGGCGCTGCCGTCCTGCTCCAAATGGATCTCCATGTACGCCGGAGCGCTCCCGGGGAAGGCCTTGGAGTAGAACAAACTCGGGGCGGCGGACGCCGCGGCGCAGGCGAGCAAGAGGACGCTAACAAGACACAACCGCGAACTCATGACGAAGCTCCCACGCGCACGGGACCGCTGTGCCGGGCGGCACGGGCAGCATGACAAATAGCCACGGCAACGGCATCGGAGGCGTCTTCGGATTCAATCACGGCATCCAGCTTCAACAACGAACGAACCATCAATTGGACCTGCCCTTTCTCCGCGCGGCCATAACCCACCACGGCCATTTTCACTTCCGCCGGCGAATAAGCCACCACGTCCAGCCCGGCTTCGGCCAACAGCAGCAGCGCCACTCCGCGCACGTGCGCCAGTTTTAAGACGCTCTTCACGTTGGCGGCGTAGAACAAATCTTCAACCGCCGCCGCTTGTGGCTGGTACAGTGCCAGCACCGAACGGATTTCCCTGCCGATGATCACCAGGCGCTGTTCCAGGGGCGACTTGGCCAATGTCTTGATGACGCCACAGATCACCAGCTTGTGCGTGTGTCCGTCGCTATCCACAACCCCGTATCCGGTTCGCTCGCTCCCGCAGTCGATTCCCAGAACCCGCATCAGACCTCTTCCGGTGCGCTACCCAACGGGCTAGGCCATTGCTTCCAGGTCGCCGTCGTCGATGTCGAAGTTCGAGTACACGTTCTGCACGTCGTCGTGATCTTCCAGCGTTTCCATCAACCGCAGCATGGCGGCAGCGTGTTTGCCTTCCAGCGTAACCAGGTTCTTCGGCACCATGGCGATCTCAGCCGATTCCATAGGAATTTTGGCCTTCTCCAAGGCCGCCACCACGGCGTCGTGGCTGCCCGGGTCCGAGAGAATCGTCCAGCTATCCTCGTCGCCCTGCAGATCGTCGGCCCCGGCTTCCAAAACCAGGTCCATCAGCTTATCCTCGGTGGCAGCATCGGCAGCCAGAAAAATCTGGCTCTTCCGTTCGAACATCCAAGCGACGCTGTTCTGTTCGCCAAGGTTGCCGCCCTGTTTGGAAAACGCATGGCGGACTTCGCTCACCGTGCGATTACGGTTATCGGTGGCAGTGGACACCATGACGGCCGCGCCGCCAGGTCCATAACCCTCGAAAACAATCTCATCGATCTGCCCGCCTTCCAGGTCGCCGGTGCCGCGCCCGATGGCGCGCTTGATATTATCGGCGGGCATCGACACCGCCTTGGCGGCAAGAATGGCCGTCCGCAGACGCGGGTTGGCGTCCGGATCGCCTCCGCCGGATCGCGCGGCGATCATGATTTCTTTGATGATGCGGGTGAACACTTTGCCGCGCTTGGAATCGGTGGCGGCTTTCTTGTGCTTAATGGTCGCCCATTTTGAATGGCCTGACATGGTAAACCTCGGTGGTCGGGTAGGGGGAGTGAACTACTCGGAACCCAATCACCGAGGGTATCAAAATCAAGGATTTACAGCAACGGGGCACGGCCGGCTTGCGTCGCCGTTTAGAATAAGATTACAATCCGATTTCGTTTGGAATCAGCCGCGAACGCACTAGAAGACCCGGTCAACAGCCCACTAGCGAGATCTTTAACATCGTTCCGACGCCGCTCCTGAACAGATTGGGAGGCCACATTTGAATTCGCAGCTCCGCGTGGCGCTGTTTACCGATTCCTACCTCGAGACGAATGGCGTTGGCACCTATTGCCGTGAGTATGCAGCGGTAGCGAAGCAGCAGGGAATCCCGTTTTTTGTTGCCTACGGCGGCACCGAGTCCCGCCTTCGCACGGAGGGTTCCCTCACCGAGTTGGAACTGCGGCGCGGTCCGGCCTCCTTCGGCGTAGATGCCGACCTTCGCTGCGACCCCTGCCTCACCCGCCATCGCGATCGTGCCGTCGCCGCCTTGCAAGAGTTCCGTCCCAACCTCATACACATCACGGGGCCAGGAGACGTCAGCATCCTGGGAATGTGGGCCGCCAGCCTGGTGGGCGTCCCCGTTGTCGCCTCCTGGCACACCAACGTTCATGACTATGCCTACCGCCGGCTGCAATCGTCGCTGTCTTTTCTTCCGGCGGGACTGCGCGAATCCGTAAGCGCAAGCGCCTTCCGTGGAACACTCTGGGCCACCATGCGGTTCTACAGTCTCGCCCATTTCGTGGCCGCCCCCAACAAGCCCATGGTGGACCTTCTGGCCAACCGCACACACCGCCCTTCCTTTCTCATCCCACACGGCGTGAACACCGAACTGTTCGTTCCGGACCGGCGCAACCGGACCGATTCGAAGTTCTGCATTGGCTACGTGGGCCGCCTCACACCGGAAAAGAACGTTCGCTATCTGGCGGAATTGGAACAGCGGCTGGTGGATTCGGGTGCGGAGGATTTCCGGCTGCTGATTGTGGGCGAAGGCAGCGAGAGGGAGTGGCTGGAGACGCACACGCAAAGAGCGGAGTTTACAGGCGTCCTGCGCGGCAAAACACTAGCCACGGAATTCGCCAACATGGATGCGTTCGTCTTCCCTTCCCTTACTGACACGTTCGGGCTCGTGATTCTGGAAGCGATGGCGGCAGGCGTACCAGTTGTCGTGTCACCGGAGACGGGAGCCCGCGCCGGCGTGGTAAACGGCATATCCGGTTTCCTTTCCAATGATTTTGCCGCCAGCCTGATGGAACTAATGCGCTGTCCGGAAACCCGGCGGCGGATGGGTATTGAAGCCCGCATCCATGCCTGCGACTGTACCTGGACTGGCGTGTTTGACGACCTCTATCGCACCTTCGAAGAAGGCCTTCATAGCGAAGAAGTGCTGCGCCGCTGGCCCACGCCGCGGTTCGCGCCCGCCAACGGCACGCACTAGACGGACGCTGGCCGGACAGGGACACCGGCGCGGCTTATAGTAGCCGTAACCCAAAGCCAAGTCGATGCGTTTCATTAAACAAGAAACGCTGGATCACCGGAAGCATCTAAGTGACGGGCCCGCGGCTCCTCTTGCCTATGGAAACTCGATTTGTTTGCGGGGTCTTATTGTGCCTGCTCACCGTGCCGGCCATCGCGTCGGAGCCTGACACCTATAACCAGCTCCCCGTCAGCCCATTGGTGAAGCCCATCTTGCCCTTGGCCGCCACCGTGCCGCCTCCCGAAAAAGTGGAGTGGAAGCCGTTGATCGCACAATCGTTGCGGTTTCTGTTCCTGGAGCACGCCTTCCGCTACGCCACCGAGGAGGGCACGCGCTCACCCGGGCAACCCTTCTTTCAAGGTTACGCCAACTCCGTCTCCAATCTCCATGGCTGGGCGGATGGCGACTCGTTTATCGTCAACTACGTGGGGCATCCCATGCAAGGCGCGCTGGCGGGCTACCTCTGGGTGCAAAACGATGGACGGTACCGGCGATCGGAGTTTGGGAGGAATCGCGAGTATTGGAAGAGCCGGTTGCGGGCGGCGGCCTTCGCTTCGGTCTATAGCTTCCAATTCGAGTTGGGTCCGCTCAGCGAAGCTTCCTTGGGCAATGTGCAGTCGTTCTTCCCGCAACAGGGCTTCGTAGACCATGTCGTCACGCCCGCTGTAGGTCTGGGCTGGATGGTTGCCGAGGACGCCGTAGACAACATCATCATCCGCCGGCTGGAGACCCGCATTGATAACCCCTACTATAAGCTGCTCATCCGGACCGGGTTAAACCCATCTCGCACGATGGCGAACGTTTTCGCGGGGCGCGTGCCGTGGTACCGGGCCACGCGGCAAGGCGCCTTCACGCCGGGGTATCGCATGCCCGCTCCAGTGGCTGAGCTTGGCTTCAAACGCGAGTACCCGGCTCAGCCGGCCCTCACCTTTACCGTCGCGCCTCGAATCCTCATTCCGCTTGGCGGCAATGGTGCCGAGCCATGCATCGGGGGCGGTGCCACGGCGGCAGCTCACATTCGCGACGAATTCCAGTGGATCTTCGATGTCGGCGGCTGCTCGCGTACCGGTCTGGGCGCCAACCTGAGCGGCGACAATATTACATTTATGACGGGGCCGCGGTGGAATGCCTCGACGGGAGGCACATGGAATCGTTACGTGCAGATCCTCGCCGGAGGGATGAAGGCGACCACTGAAGAGTTCTTCCCGGCGCGAAAGGCCGCCCTGGAGGCAGAGGCAAAGCAGCAAGGGAAGACGTTGACCTTCGCCGACCATCACTCCTACACCAACCAGGACAACACCGCCGGCTTTGCAGTCTCCGTCGGCGCGGGCATTGAGCGCAAGCTGAACAGCGCCCTGGCACTGCGCGTCGCGAGCCTCGACTACACCCACGCCTGGACAAGCCGTCTGGACGGTGTGAACGTGGGCAGCAATCTGCAATTCACCACTGGGCTCATCTTGCGACTCGGCACCTGGTAAGCGCTACCGCTTCTTGACGGTTACGCCCAGCCCGCCACCTTGCATATAGAAAATGGTTTCCAACGCGGGATTGGAACTGACGGCCTTCACATAGTCCGGCGCCATTTCGATGTTGTGAGCCAGGATGAGTCCGCCAGGCTTCACCATCGGTAACAGCTTGTTCAAGTAATCCAGGTAGCCGCCCTTGTCCGCATCAATGAAGACCACGTCGATCGGAGTTTTCAAGGCTGCCACACTCTTATGAGCATCGCCTTCGATGATCGTCACCAGGCGCTCCACGCCAGCCTCTCGGAAGTGGCCGCGGGCAATCGCGGCTCGTCCCCGGTCGAGTTCAAAGGTGGTCAAATGCCCATCCACGGGCAGCAGCGCCAGGCAGAACCACAGGCCCGAGTAGCCCGTCGATGTCCCGATCTCAACAACGGTGCGCGCGCCTGATGCCTCAGTGAGCAGGCGAAGTGCCCGACCGTCCTCCATCGGCACGCTGAGATAGGTCTTGTGTTGCCTGACGATGTTCTCCAGCACCGACAACACCTTTTTTTCCGCGTCATTTCGGGCCAGCGGAGCGGCCGGCTGGACGGGTTGTGCCGAGAGGATTGATGCCAATGCGAGAGAGCCGGCAAGGAAAGAAAGAATGAGTTTCACAGCTTATCCCGTGCGTGACAACAAGCATTCAGCGGCCAGAGAACTGCTCATAGAGGGCCCCGCTCCGCTTCAAGATCCTCATAAGAATACGGGATCTCGACACCGTGGTCCTTTAGGAACTGAGAAAGCGCCAATCGGGGGAGACCAAGGAAGAGCCCTAGTTCGGCCTCTGTCCATAAGTTTTCCCTCAGAGCCGCCAATCCTAAGCCCTCACGCGACATAGATGTCCAAAGTTGTCGTCATATAACCGGCCTGCTTACCATCCTAGCGCTGAGGGGCCGTACTCGACACGCGCGATAGAATCGATCATGAACCCGTGGAACGGCTTGCGCGGCCTACCGGCGCGAGCTTGGATTGTGTGCTCGTCAACCTTGGTCAACCGGATGGGCACTATGGCACGGCCCTTCCTGGTCCTGTACCTCGTGGAGCGGCGCGGGTTTTCCGAATCGCAAGCCGGTTTGGCCCTTTCTTTTTACGGCGGCGCGGCTCTCATTGCGGCACCGCTCGCGGGCCGCGCGTGTGATCGATTTGGCGCTCTGCGGATCATGCGCTGGTCTCTCCTGCTAAGCGGCCTCCTGCTCACCATGTTTCCCCTGGTGACCACGCCGGGCGCCATCCTCGCCTTCATCTTCGCGTGGGCCTCCGTCGGCGAAGCGTACCGCCCAGCGAATCTGGCGATGCTCACCGGACTCGCGCCTCCCGGGCGGATACGCGCCGTACTGGCGTTGAACCGTGTGGCGATCAACCTCGGCATGAGCGTCGGTCCGGCCGTCGGCGGACTACTCGCCGCCTGGTCCTATGCGGCAGTCTTCATAGTGGACGGAGTGATGTCCGTCATCTCCTCCGCCGTGCTGTGGCTGGCCGTGAAATCCACGACGGAAACCAGGCCCGTCAGCCGCAGCACCAGCGCCGGCGCTCTTCGCGATCATCGACTTCTCTACGTTCTGGCGGCCCTGCTGCCCGTGATGATGGTCTTCTTTCAACTGGCGGCCACCCTGCCGTTGTTTCTCGTGCGTAACCTCCACAAAGCGCCAACGGCCTATGGGTTCCTCATGGTCGTGAACACGGTGCTGATCATCCTCTTCGAAGTGCCGCTGAACCTGCGGATGGAAAGATGGCCGCACCGGTTGGCACTCACGCTGGGGGCACTCTTCATCGCGGCCGGGTTCGGCGGCTACGCGTTTACGGGAACTGTGGCAGCCGTAGTGGCGACCACCATCGTCTGGACCGTGGGCGAAATGATCCTGCTGCCGGGTTCGGCTGCCTACCTCGCCGAAATTGCACCGGAAGGCCGCACCGGAGAGTACATGGGACTCTATTCCATGACATTTAACATCGCGTTTGCCATTGGGCCCTGGCTGGGAGCCGAGGTATTGGAACGGCAAGGCGCCCGCCCGCTATGGCTGGCCGCGCTGGCGCTGGGCCTCGCCGGCGCGGCGCTACTCTCCAGGCTGCGCCATAATGACAGCACAGATGCAGGAATTGGAGCACCATGAGCAGCTCTATTCGGGAGAAGCGCAGGCATTGTTTGCCAAGGCCGCGGTGCGCGCCTTCCGGCAACACCTGGTAGCGCGTATGAGGCGCCGGCTCCATCTCCATCGGGGTTCACGCGTTCTCAGCATCGGGTGCGGCATCGGCGATACGGAGATCCTGCTGGCGCCGCACGTGAAGCAGATCGTAGCAGTCGATCTCTCGCCTTCGGGCATCCGTCAGGCACAGCATGACGCCGCGCGCGCCGGCCTCACCAACACGCGTTTCCTCGTCGGGTCAGTGCCCGGCACGGATGTGGGAACCGGGTTCGACGCTGTCATCGCGGTGTTCTTCCTCCACCATCTCAGCGAACTCGAACTGGCGGCCATTCCCGAATTGTTACGTACGCTGCTGACGCGGGGCGGATATTTTTACGGTCTCGATCCCTCCCGTTATCGACTGTCGGGAGCCATCGGTAACATTGTCGTGCCCTGGCTGATGCGCAAATACCAGACCGAAGGGGAGCGTCCCGTGGACGCCGGTGAGTTGCGCCGGCTATTCGTTGCCGCTGGCTTTGAAACGCAAACCGGTCTCTATGACTTTGTCTCGACACCGCTCGCCGGCCTCTTCCCGGCATGGGAATCCGGTTACCGCGCGGCTCGTCTTCTCGACAACGTTCTGGTTCAAATACCCGGAGTGCGCGCCATCGGAAGTAATGTCGAGATAACGGCGCGGTACACTCAATAAATGGCGGTTTTTCCCGCTGCCAACGGCCAGCATATACTCGGAGCTAAAGCCATCGCCGACCTCGCACAGGCGCGGGGCGTGAAGGAGTGTCTCCAATTCTTCGCGCGGGAGAAGAAGTGGATTGACGAGCAGCACTTGCAGCTCTGTCGCGTTCCGGCGGCTACGTTCCTGGAAGAAAAGCGCGCCGAATGGATGGCTGCCCAGTTTCGCCAGTTAGAGTACGAATCGCGAATCGACCGCGCCGGAAACGTCACCGCCTGGCAAGCCAACCGGAAAGACGGGCCTTTTGTCGCCCTCACCGCGCATCTGGACACGGTGCTTGCGCCTCGCAACCCCGACGAAGTGCGTGTGGAGCGTGACGGAAAATTCCACGGTCCGGGCGTCTCGGATAACGGAGCCGGCCTCGCGGCGCTGCTCGCCGTGGCCCGCGCCCTATCCGTCTCCAGCCTTGGCATCGAATCCCCGGCCTCTATCCTCTTCGTCGCCAACGTCGGCGAAGAAGGCGAAGGCAACCTCAGCGGCATGCGATACCTCTGCCGCCAATCGCCGTTAGCCCAGAAGATCCGCGCCTTCGTCGTTCTGGACGGACCCACTATCGAACACATCACCTGCGAAGCCCTGGCCAGCCGCCGTTTCGAACTCGTCTTCACCGGCCCCGGCGGCCACAGTTGGAGTGACTACGGCGTGGGCAACCCGGTCCACGCGCTCAGCCGCGCCGTCGCCTTGTTTGCCGACCACCGGGTGTCACTCTCGCAAGGGCCGCGATCATCCTTCAACTTTGGCGTTATCGACGGTGGCTCCAGCATCAATTCCATCCCCACCCACGCCCGCGCGAAAGTGGACATCCGCAGCGAGAAAGCGGAGCGCCTGGACGAGATGACCGCCCTATTGACGCTTGCCGTAGAGCAAGCGATGGAAGTGGAAAACGAAGCAGCCACTGGCGGGCGGGTGTCGGGGAAAATCAAGGAGATCGGGTCCCGGCCCGGTGGCAAGCTCCCCTCGAACTCGGAGATCCTCGCCACCGTCCGCGCGGTTGACCACCACCTGGGAATCCGTTCGCACCTGGACTGCGCGTCCACCGACGCCAATATTCCGCTCTCAATGGGACTTCCTGCTATCAGCATCGGCGCCGGCGGCAACGGAGGCGGCGCCCATACGCCGCTCGAATGGTTTCATCCCGAAGGCCGCGAGTTGGGACTGCGTCGCATCCTGCTCACTCTATGTATGTTGCTGCGCGGTGAAAACGGCAACGGAGCGCGGATCGCCGAATGAACCGCAGTTGGCGCGCCGAAGTGGCGCTAGGCGTGGTCGCCCTCTTATGGGGCACCACCTTCGTCATCATGAAAGACGCCTTGCGAGAGGTGTCGGTGCTGCTCTTCCTGGCGCTGCGATTCACCCTCGCGACGGTGGCACTAGCGGTCTACTTCCGCGGCCGCACCAGCGGCGTCTCAAATCCGCGCTCCGAATGGCGCGGCGGCGTACTAAGTGGCCTCTTTCTGGCCGCTGGCTACGCCCTCCAGACATTTGGACTCACCCTGACTACACCTTCCAAATCGGCCTTCATCACTGGACTGTACATCCTGCTGGTACCTTTGCTCGCCGCCCTCGTCTATAGAAGGAAGCCGCACATCTCCGAGTGGATCGCGGTGGTTGTGGGTGTTTCTGGCGTCGCTCTGCTGACGCTGCCTGATCTGAAATTTCACGTTGGGGCGGGCGATTTGATGACCGTGGGCTGCGCCGTGGCGTTTGCAGCCCAGATCCTGGTGGTGGAGAAGTACTCGCGCCAGGGAAGCTTTGAACGGCTCGCCCTGATTCAGATCGGTACGGTGGCAGTCTGTGCGCTGGCGACTTTCTGGTGGGTGGAGAAGCCGTTCATTACGTGGTCGAAAGAAGTTATTGCTACCCTGTTGATAACCGGGTTGGGTGCGACGGCGCTGGCGTTCGCGGTGCAGATGTGGGCGCAGGCGCGGACAACGGCGACGCGGGCGGCTTTGATTTTCGCGCTGGAACCGGCTTTTGCCGGGGTAACCAGCGTCCTGGCGGGTGCGGACCGGGTGACAATCGCTTTGGCCGGAGGCTGCGGATTGATCTTCGCGGCAATCGGTATCGCGGAATTGAAACCGATCCGTTTCGACCAACATCCATTAGGATAGACACCACAACCGCCGCCATGCCCTTCCAAGGGCGTTGCGTTCCCGCCGGTGAGCGGCCCAGAATATTAGAGAGAGGTTCCCTTCGAGGGAGGTTTCACTTTCCATGCGATTCCTGACTCAGTTGCGCAGCCAGAAGCTGCTTTCCTTCAGTTTGCTCGTTTTCACTTTGTCCATCGGTATCCTCATCGGGACATTGATTAACTCCACCGTGCGCGCCGACAAGGGCCAGGCAACGGCGCCGGACGCCACCCCACTGGTGACGCCGAAAGCGATTCCCATCGGGAACGAGTTCACGAAACTCGCCAAGGTGATGGAGCCTGCTGTGGTGTTTATCAGCACCGACTACATTCCGAAACAACCCCAGATCTCCAAGCGCAACCGTCCGCCCCAACAGGGCGACGAAGAGGGCGAGGAGGATCAACAGGACCTGTTCCAGCGCTTCTTCCGCGGCATGCCCAACACACCGCAGCGATCGCAGAAGCGCGAAGCCACCGGATCGGGCTTCATCGTCGACAAGAACGGCTATATCCTCACCAACTTCCACGTCGTCGAAAAGGCCGACCACATTAAGGTCCGGCTGCACGGCGACAAGACCGAATACCCTGCCAAGTTGATCGGTACGGACCCGGAGACGGACGTCGCAGTGATCAAGATCAGCGTCGGACGCCCGCTCGAAGTCGCCCGCATCGGTAACTCCGATGCCATCCAGGTTGGCGACTGGGCCGTGGCCATCGGTTCCCCGTTTGGCCTGGAAGCGTCGGTCACTGCCGGTATCATCAGCGCCAACGGCCGTGAGGGCCCGCAGCAGTTCCAGCGGTTCATCCAGACCGACGCCGCCATTAACCCCGGCAACAGCGGCGGTCCGCTGGTGAATGCCAATGCCGAAGTGATCGGTATCAATACGATGATTGCGACGCAGAGCGGTGGCTACCAGGGCATTGGTTTCGCGCTGCCCGTGAACACCGTCGCCAAAGTCTATAACCAGATCATTCAGAACGGCAAAGTGACGCGTGGGTCCATCGGTATCACCTTCAACAACAATGTGAAGCCTGAAGTACTGAAAGCACTGGGTATTAAAAACGGCGTCATCGTGGACGCAGTCACTGAGGGCGGTCCGGCAGAAAAGGCCGGCGTGAAGAAAGAAGACGTCCTGCTGGCCTTGAACGGTAAACCCGTCAAGGATGGCGAGGACCTGGTAACGAAGGTGAGCGACCTGCCCGTGGGCACCGAAGTCACCGTCACCCTCGACCGCGACGGTAAGAAGATTGAGAAGACGGTGACCATCGGAGACCGCTCTCAAGTCCATCGCAACAACCCGCGCCTCCGCGACTTCAATGAGGAGGAAGAGGAGACCAAGCCGGAGACCCAGACCTCACGCTTCGGCATCGGCATTCGGACCCTCACCGACGGCGACAAGGAGACCTTGAACTTCGACGAGAAGGGTGTTCTGGTGACCTCGGTGGAAGACGAATCCTTCGCCGATTCTATCGGTGTGAAGGAGAAGGACATCCTGGTTTCGATCAACCGCCAGCCGGTGACCAGCGTGGAAGACGTGAAGCGGATTCAAGCCACGCTAAAGCCCGGTGACGCGGTGGCCTTCCGCATGATGCGCCAGAACGGGCTGAGCGGCAAACGCGCAGCCTGGAATGGCTTCTTCGTCGGCGGCACCATGCCCGCGGTGGTGAAGTAAGTACGCGACCGGAGGGGCGAGTTGTTAGTCGACTCGCCCTTCCGGTCGATTTCCATACATGGCTATTGGTAGAGAAGTAGCCAGTCTGTAGAGTCCTTCTGAATCCCGTTGCAATTCCCATTCTGGCCGGGAAACACGTTGCAATACCCAATCCTCTGCAAATGAATCCAGGCGGGCGCGGACGGAAGTTGGTCCGGCATCCGGAAATTTAGTTGATACAGTCCAACTTTACCCGGCGCCAAACCCAGATACCCGATCTCCAAGGGGATTTCCGTAGCAACATTATCGAGACGAAGCCGGAAGTGCCACAAGTCCACGCCGAGGAAAAGCGTAGAAACCCGAGAGAGCAGGGCGGCGGACGCGGGGTAACCGGTCTGCGGCCTGTTGTCGACGTCTCCAAAATTGCTGCCGTAAGTGATGATCCACTCCCCCGCCCTTGGAGGATCGTTTAACGTCACCGGACGGTAATCGCTGCCGTGCTGTAGGATGCCGGCGAAGGTTCCCCAAGGCGCTGGGGAAACCGGGATCGTCGCACTTTGGTTCCCCTGCACGATTTTGGGTGTGGCCGCGCCTGCCTCGTAAGGCACCTGGAAATCGACCTGCTGATAAGAGGCGCCATTCGTCCCATCGACAGTAGCGACCGCCAGCAACGGCGCAGACACACTGTCAAACATCACACTTACGCCACCGAGAGAAGTCGGAAGAGGAACGCCCGAACCCTCTAACACTCCCTCGATACCGGTGAGACCGGTGCAATAGACCGTGGCGATGTTACCTCCCGCCGGAATGCGTACAGTCTCGGAGATAACTTTAATCTCGGCGAGGCCAGTCACCGCAAAGAGCAGGCACGTCGAAAAACCATACAGCACGCCAAAGATGCTCATGGTCTATTCGTATCACAGCCAAAGTTAACTAATTGGGAAAGACGAGGTGGGCTTTCTCATCGTTCTGACGGAATTCGTCTTAAGCGCGCCGGCTAGGTTGGCCTGGTCGTCGGTGGCACCATGCCTGTCAAGTAGCAAGCGTGTTTATGTGAGAGGGTGCGGCTCGAAAGCCCCTCTCTGCTCCCCAGAATCTCACCTGTTTCCCCCCTGAGCATCACCCTTCCTTGATCCGATTGCCTCGGCAATGATCGCCATAACGAGGCTATTTATGCTGACACCCTCGGATTCTGCGCGTTTGGTCAGCTTGGCGTACAGGGTTCGCGGGAGACGTTGCCGCCATTGCGCCGCCTCAATGATGGGCTTGGGTACCTTACGGCCTGTTTCCCTAAATACTTCCAGACAATCGCGCAAGGCTTCCCGGCCGTTGGCGACGGCTTCTTCGATGGTCTCACCGTCGGACATGCATCCGGGGATATCCGGGTACTCGACTAAGTAACCCCCACCCTCGTCTTTGGACAAAGGGCGAACCGTGAATTGGTACTGATTCAGGTTTCGATTTAGATTCGTTTTCATCGCGTTCCGATAACTCCCGCCGCATCAACGAGCGCCAGAAATTGCCTCACGTAGACCGCCTTGATTGGCCGCTTGGCCGGCACCGATACGATCTCCCGGACGCCGGGAGCACTGAAAATCACATGACTGCCGCCGCGACTGGGTCTGCGCCACTGAGCGGCAAACGCGCAGCCTGGAATGGCTTCTTCGTCGGCGGCACCATGCCAGTCAAGTAGGGCAGGCTCATCAGCCTCCTCCCCACCTGTGTCTGGGCGTAGCACTTTACGCCCAGACTTTCTCAGGTTCGGCTCCTCAGTAGACCCTCCCCGAACGGCCCATCCATGGCCGATCTTCGTGCCATAGGAGGTGCAGTCTGATGCAACGTTCATAAACCCCCATTGCCCTTCAAATCACAATTCTTTCCCTGGCATTTCTAACAACTTACAAATTTAACTGTTCGCCTCTCGGGCACCGAGTGCTACGTTACCAGCGAATGCCGGTCCCCCTGTGGACAGAAAGAGAACAGTAAATCGTGACTACCAAACAACTCGAAGCCAATCGCGCCAACGCGAAGAAATCCACCGGTCCCACCACCGCCGAGGGCAAGAAGCAATCCAGCCGTAACTCCACCCGTCACGGCCTGACCTCCAAAGACGTCTTCGTCCCCGCAGGACTCACCCAAGATTTCGACGCCCTCAAGGACGATCTCAGAGACGAACTACAACCCGCAACCGCCCTCCAGATGATCTTCTTCAACCAGGCACTAGCCAACGCCTGGAAGCAGGTCCGGTGCGAGCGCGCCGAGGCCGAACTCGCCGATAAGGTCTCCGAGCCCGGCACAGACCCACTCACCGATCCGCAGCTTCAATCCACCCTTCGTACCATCGAACGCGCCCGCGCCCAGGCCAACCGCCTCCTCAACGACGCCCTCAAGAACTTCCGCCAAGCCAAGGCAGACGAGCGCAACCGCATCCAGCCCGACCTCTTCGCAGACCTCGACTTGGGCACATTGCAAAACGAAGCCAATCTACTCGCGGTGCTCACCCCTGACCCGCTCTTGACGCCCGAAGTGATGGCCGCCTTCCAAAAGCTCCAGGCCGATCCCAAGGCGACCGCCCTCGATTACCCCGCCTTGGTCGAATTCATGGCCAGCTTCAAGAACCGTGCGGAGAAGGTGGAACAAACGAACCCAATTGCCTGCGCCGCCGCCTAAGCGACGCCCGCGCCCTGGGTTCCCACGTAGATCGAGTACAGCGATTGGCTGCCGGCCATAAACAACCGGTTCCGTTTGGCGCCGCCAAAGCACAAATTGGCGCAGATCTCAGGCAGCACAATCATCCCGATAGGCTGGCCTTGCGCCGTCAACACGTGTACTCCGTCATAACCCGGACCGCCGTTGGCGCCAATCCAGATATTGCCGTCCACGTCCGCGCGAATGCCATCCGCCAACCCGCGTCCGCGGCCCTCCAGCACCATATTGGTGAACTGTTTGCCGTTCTTCAGCTTGTTGTCCACAACATCGTAAACGCGGATGTCTTTCCCCGTCCCGGTGTCGCAAACATAGAGCTTTTTATAATCGGGAGAAAAACAAATCCCGTTCGGCTTGTCCGGGTCGTCAGTCACCAGTTCGATCTTGCCCGACTTCGGGTCAACGCGGTATACCGCTTCCTTGATCTCCTGCTTCCCCGTGAAGCCTTCGTAGTTGCCTTGAATGCCGTACGGAGGATCGGTGAACCAGATGCCGCCATCCGGATGCACGCAAATGTCGTTCGGAGAGTTCAACGGCTTCCCGTTGTACTTGTCCGCGATCACAGTAACGGACCCATTGTGCTCATACCGCACCACGCGCCGCCCCGCATGCTCACACGACAACTGCCGCCCTTCGAAATCGAACGTGTTGCCGTTGCTGTAACCCGCGGGATTGCGGAACACGCTCACGTGGTCGTCTTCTTCTATCAGCCGCAGCTGCCGGTTGTTGGGGATGTCGCTCCACAACAGATAACGGCCCTGCGCGCACCACGCCGGCCCTTCCGCCCACTTCGTTCCCACGTAGTGCCGGTAGATCACGGCGTTGAACAGTCCGTACTTTGAGAAGCTCTTGTCCAGGGCGATAACGTCGGGGTCCGGATAGCGTGTTGTCTGGTGATTGCTCCAGTCACGGTCCGCCATGGCGAGGGCTGGTGCGGCCGCGGCGAGGCCCAACATGGAGCGCCGCGCAATTTGAGAAGAGGTCGAGGGCATGCGCGTCATTCTATGCCAATTGATCATCCGCTGTCCCGTCCCCTACGGAATCGCTTCCCGCCCCACGGCCATGTTCAACTGTCCCGCCGCGCCAAGGTACGCGCCAACAAGGTTAATGTATGCCACTTGCGTCACGCGGTAGTCCCGCTGCGCGTCCAGGTAATCCACCAGCGCCGCTTGTCCCCGCTGGTAGGAAAAGGACATCGTGTCCCGAATCCGCCGAGCCGTCTCCAGGTACCCGTTCGCTTCGGTGTAAGGACGCAACAGGTTCACCGTGCTCACCAGCGTGTAGTAGGCCGAGTCCACGTCGCTGAACACTTGCGCCTGCGCCGCTTCCTTCTGCCGTTCCGCGTGTCTAATATCGATCTCCGTGCGCAGCTTCTCCCCTTGGTTCCGGTCGAAAATACGCAGCGGAATGTTGACGCTCACGCCCATATACGGGGCCGGCGGCATGTACGCCAGATCCATCGCAAACGTCGGATCGGTCGAACCATTGGCTACCGCCAGCTTGTGATCCGTCCCCGCCTTCTCCACCCCTTGAATCGCCGCCCGTAGGTCCGGCCGCGCATCCAGAGCCGTGGCGTGAATCTCCTCCAGCGCCAGAATCTGCTCCTTGAATTCAAACGGGCCGGCGATCTCAAAACGGTCCACTGGAGTCCGTTCGTTCAGCAGCAGTAGCATCGTGATCTTCGCGGTCCGCGCGTTCACCAGGGCCGTCTGGTAATCCGATTCGTACTGCACCTTCTGCAGCGCAATACGGTCCAGGTCCAACCGGGCAATGTCCCCCGACGCATACCGGTCGCGACTGATCGCCAGTTCCTTATCGAAGTACTCCAGGTTCTCTTTTGCCTGAACCAGCAGCGCCTTCGCCTGCAGCGTCTGAACAAATGCACTGCGCAGATTGAACAGCAGGTTTCGCTCCAAGTCCAACTGCTGCGATGCCGCAATCGCCGTCCCTTGCTGAGCGCTTTCCAGGCGCAGTTCCCGTTTGTGCTGCCGCTCATGCAGATAGTCGAACGCCACCAATGGCAGTGCGTTCGTCACCGGTCGATAGGGATTCCCCGTGAACAGTTGCAGTTGGTCCAACGACACCGTGGCATTCGGGTTCGGCCGCAGATACGCCGTCACTTCAGCCGCCTTCGACTCCTGCACATTCAATTGCCCCGCGCTCAGGTTGGGATTAGCGGCGCGAAACTTCTCCACCACCTGCGGCCACGTGAGGGCCGTTTGCCCAGCCGCGCCCCCTGCTACTAATAGGCACAAAAATAGATATCGCCACATAGCTCTTGCCGCCTCACTCAAACCTGCAATACATCCCCGTCGCGCGCCGCCAGCGAATAGAGCACTGGCGATAGAAAGATGGACAGCAACAGCCGCGAAGCAAGCCCCGCGACAATCACAATGGCGAACGGCTTCTGCGAGTCGCTCCCAATGCCTGTGGACATGGCCGCCGGCAGCAGCCCCAGGCACGCCACCAGAGCCGTCATCATGATCGGCCGCAACCGCAACAGCGATGCCTCTAGCGTCGCCGTCGCAATGCTATGGCCCTCCAATCGCAGCTTGTTGATGAACGAATATAAGATGACGCTGGTCTGCACCGCCACACCCATCAACGCCACAAACCCCAGCATCGACGACACGCTGAACGGCGTCTTCGTCAGGTACAACGCCAGCAACCCGCCCACCGGCTCGGTCACAATCACGCTGAAGAAGATAATCAGCGGGAACTTCAGGTTGCCGTACAGTGCAAACAGAATCAGCAGAATCAGCAGCACCGTCAGCGGCGCGATGATCTTCATCTGCTCCTGCGACGCCAGGTACTCTTTGTATTCCCCGCCCCAATCGAACCGGTAGTCGACAGGCAGTTTCACCGCCGCGTCCACCTTCCGCCGCGCCTCGCCCACGGCGCTCGCCAAATCGCGGCCTTCCACGCTGAACTGCACGCCAATGTATCTCTCGTTCGATTCGCGGTAAATGAACGACGCGCCGCTCTCCACGCGAATGTCACAGAACTGGCTCAGCGGCAGATACTGCCCGTCAGGCGTAGCAATCAGCAGGTTCTTGATGGCGTTCTCATCGCTCCGGTACGGCTCCTGCATGCGCACAATCAAATCGAACTGCCGCTCTCCCTGAATCACCTGCGTCGCCGCCGTCCCGCCCATCGCAGTCTCTACCAGCGTGTTCACATCGCTCACGTTCAATCCGTAGCGCGCCAGCTTTGCTCGATCGGGAGTGATCGTCAAACTAGGCTGCCCTAACTCCCGGACCACCGTGATCTCCGCAATGCCCGGAATGGTGTTGAGGATGTTCTTCACCTGGTTTGCGCGGTTCTCCAGCGTGCCCAGATCCTGCCCAAAGATCTTCACCGCCAGCGCGCTCTTCAATCCCGTCTCCGCTTCGTCCACTGCATCCTCCGCCGGTTGCGTGTAGTTGAAAATGATCCCCGGGAAGGACGCCAGCTTCTTTTGCACGGCCTCAATCAATTGTGGTTTGTTGTGGATTGACCCGCTCCACGCCTGGTCCGAATACGGCTTCAGCCCGACATAAAACTCGTTGTTGAAGAACCCGATCGCATCCGTCCCATCGTCCGGCCGGCCCAACTCGTTCGCCACCGTCGTCACCTGCGGAAAGCTCAGCAGAATGGTGCGAATCTGCGGCGAGAGCTTCGCCGCCTCCTCAAACGAGATCGTGTATGGAGTAGTCGCCCGCACCCACAGCGCGCCTTCATCCAGATGCGGCATAAACTCCCCGCCAATGAACGGAATCAAGAGCAGCGAGCACCCAAAGATCGCCACCGCCAGCACCACCGTCACCGCACGGTTGCGCAGGCACCATCCCAACACACGCCCGTAGCCACTGCGCAGCCATTCGTAAACCACTGCCTTCGGTTCGTGAATGTGTTTCTTCAAGAAGTACGAGCACAGCACCGGCAGCAACGTCAGTGCGCATAGCAGCGATCCCAGCAGCGCAAACGACATCGTATCGGCCATCGGTTGAAACAGTCTCCCGGAAGGTCCGGTCAGCACATAGATCGGAAGGTACCCGGCGATGATCACGGCGATGGCATAGAAGATGGGCCTCTCCACGTCCCTCGCCGCGGAACGGATGACGTCCATCAACTGGAACCCTTCGTCGTCCCGATGCAGCGACAACTCGCGGAAGATGTTCTCCACCATCACCACCGCGCCATCCACGATGATCCCGAAGTCAATCGCGCCGATGGAAAGCAGGTTAGCCGGAATGTGCCGCCAGTCCAGGCAGATGAATGAGAACAACAGCGCAAACGGGATCGTCACCGCTACAATCAGCGCCGTCCGAATGCTCAGCAGGAAGATCCCCAGAATCACCAGCACCAGCACCATGCCGCGCAGCAGGTTCTCTTCCACCGTCTTCGTGGTCTCTTCTATCAAGCCCTGGCGATCGTAGTACGGAACGATCTTCACGTCCTTCGGCAAAACGTGTTCGTTCAACTCCTTCGTCATGCTCTCCACGCGCCGCAGAATTACCTGTGCCTGCTCGCCCACGCGCATCAGGATGACGCCTTCCACCGCCTCGTCCTGCTTCATGTAGCCGAACTGGCCCAGGCGCGGCGCATGACCAATCTCCACCTTCGCCACGTCCTTCACATAGACCGGAATGCCGCCCTTCTGCTGCAGCACGATGTTGCCGATGTCCACCGTATCGCGCACCAAGCCCAAGCCCCGTATGTAGTAGAACTGCCCACCCTGCGAATAGAATCCCCCGCCCGCGTTGGCGTTGTTGTTTGACAGTTGCTGCGTCACCTGCGGCACGCTGAGGCCGTAGGCGAACAACTTATTCGGGTCCAGCAGCACCTGATATTGCATCGTCGTGCCACCGAACCCCGAATCGTCGGCAACTCCCTGAATCGATCGGTACCGCCGCTCCACCACCCAGTCTTCGAGGATCTTCAGATCCTGAGGCGAGCGATCGGCGCTCTGCAGGACATAGCGGTAGATCAAACCGCTCGGGCTGAACAAGGGCGACAGCGAAGGCTGCAAGCCGGATGGTATGGAAGCGTCGCCCACCCGTTCAAACGCCTGCTCCCGCACGAAGTACGGATTGGCGCCGTACTCGAAATTCATTTGCACCGACGACAACCCATACAGCGAAACCGAACGCAGCGAATCCAGTTGTGGAATGCCGTTCATTTCGATCTCGAGCGGTATGGTCACCAGCCGCTCCACCTCCTCGGCGGCGTGCCCCGGCCATTGCGTGATGATCGAGACATGCGGCGGCGAAAGATCGGGATACGCGTCGATCGGCAGCTTCTGAAACGAGATGGCGCCGTAGATCATCAGGGCGACAGCCGCCATCACGATCAGAAATCGTTGCCGCAGTGCGAAGGAAACCAGGTTCGCAATCATTCTGTATGGTCCCTATCGAATCGTGTTCGCGAACTGCAGGAACAGGCCGCCGTCGGTGACTACTTTCTCGCCTGTCTGCAGTCCGTTTGCGATGGCCGCCATGCCGTCCTGTTGTCCCGCCATCGTCACGCTGCGCTGCGCGAACTTGCCCGGCGTCGTTTCCACATAAACCATTGGCTCGTTCTTGTCGTCCCGCAGCACCGCCGAAATCGGGACCACCAACATGTTCCGCCGCATTCCCGTATGCACCACCGCATCCACGAACATGTCTTTCTTCAGCAAGCCTCCCGGATTCTGCGTCACAATCCGAACCGGCGTCGTGCGCGTATTCGGGTCCACCGAACTGCCGATGTACGAAATGGCGCCCTTGAAGGCGTGAGGGAACGACGGATTTGTTTCGTCCACCGGGTCGCCCTTTTTCACTGCCGGCAGATCGCGATCGAAGATGTGCCCTTGCACCCAAACGGTCGAAACATCGCTGATGGCGAAGCACACCGTCTGTCCTGCCTGAATCACCATCCCCGGCGAAACCAGCTTCTGAATCACCACGCCGCTGATAGGCGATCGCACGGCCAGTTCCGTACTCACCGGCGATCCCTGCTTCTCTGCCGCCTCGATATCCTGGCTCGTAATGCCAAAGATGCGCAGCGCCTGCAAGCTGGTCTGCACATCCGTCATGGCGTCGTTGTAGTCCGCCTCGCTGCTCTGAAAGTCCTTCGCCGCAATCGCGCCGCGGTCGAATAGCTCCTTCATCCGGTCCACGATGCGCTTGTTATAGACCTCACGATTGCGCGCCTTGCGATACGTCGAAATGCCATTCGCGACGTCCGGACTCGACACATAAAGCAGGGCCTGGTCTTTCTGCACTGGCGTCCCCAGGTCCGCCATAATTCGCGTGATCGGCCCGTTCACTTGCGTGATCGCCTGCGTCGTGTGGTCAGCATCCCAATCCACAGTGCCGGTGGTTTGGATAGTGATGGACCAGTTGGCAGTTGCTACCTCCACGGTCTTCAGGTGTGCCACCTGATCGGGCGGCACGCTCAGCAACTCTGGCTGCGCGCTGTTTGCTTCTTGTGGATGCTGCGCCTCCGCCTGCGGGGGCTTGCGGCACCCTGCCACAATCAAGGCAAGGGCCAATAACAATAGCCGACCACTCATGACGAGATACCTCTCCTGATTCCCGTAAGGGAATGTGCTATCGAGCTGTGGCCGCGCAGCTAGAGAGTAGGAGGGGCGCGCGATTCGCCGGAAATGACCAGCGGTGCGTGCGAGGCATTAAGTTTCTGGTCTGCCTTAAGCCATACGGTTGGCAGAACGGGAGCCAGTAACCACAAGGCCACCGGCTGCAAAGAAGCGATCGGTCCGGCATGGCACAGTGAGCAACAATGCTGTGCGGAATGGTGCCTGTCAACGCCGGATGGCAGTGCGGTAAGTTGCGCGCACGCCAAGGCGCAGATCAGCAGCAAGACCGCCACTGCTCGAGGCGGGGAACCCGTTCGAAACGGCGCGCTGTTGATCAATCTAGATTCAAAGGTACTACAACCGGCCTCGCGGTTGGCGTCGCGTGATAAAATCGCTGCCAACTTGTCTACCAAGGTTTTCTTCCCGTTCCTGCTCTCCGTCGCGGCTTTCGGCCAGGCGCCGTCGCCCGTGGAAACGAAGGCAACGGCCATCCTCCAGGCCCGCTGCCTCGCCTGTCACGACGCCTCCACAAAGACCGCCGGCCTCGATCTCACCAGCCTCGAAACAGCGCGCAAGGGCGGCAAGTCCGGACCGGCTCTTATCCCAGGCAACTCTTCGGAAAGCCTGCTGGCGCGACGAATCGCGGCCGGCCAGATGCCGCCCGGAAATCCCCTCCCCGCCGCCGAACGCACGGCTCTTCTGGAATGGATCGGCGCCGGCGCGCCCTGGTCCACGCCCATCCAAATCGCGCGCAAGCGCGCCGGCGCTGATTGGTGGTCGCTCCAACCGCTCCGCCCCTCGGGTGCACAAGAGTCGATCGATACCTTCATTTCCGCCGCCCTCACGAAGAAGGGTCTGCAGTCTTCCCCGCCCGCGGATCGCCGCACCCTCATTCGCCGCGCTACGTTCGACCTGCTGGGCCTGCCGCCAACGCCGCAAGAGATCGAAGCGTTTCTGAACGACACTAGACCCGATGCGTACGAACGCCTCATTGACCGCCTTCTGGCCTCGCCACACTACGGCGAACGCTGGGGCCGCCACTGGCTCGATGTAGCCCGCTTCGGCGAGAGCCATGGTTACGAGCAAAACCACCTTCGTGAGCGCGCCTGGCCCTTCCGTGACTACGTCATTCGCTCCTTCAACCAGGACAAGCCATTCGCGCAGATGGTGCTCGAACAACTGGCCGGCGATCAGATCGCACCCGGCAATGCAGACATCGAAGTGGCTACCGGCTTCCTGGTGGCCGGCCCGCACGACACCGTCAAAATCGAGAACATCGAAGGCGAAGTACAGCAGCGCGCCAACGATCTCGACGATATCGTAGCCACCACCAGTACGGCTTTTCTCGGGCTCACCGTAGGCTGCGCCCGCTGCCACAACCACAAGTTCGACCCCATTCCCCAGGCCGACTACTATCGCTTGCAAGCCGTCTTCGCCGGCGTCCAGCACGCCGAGCGCGACCTTGCCACCGATGAGGCAAAGGCCCGTCACCAGGCTTTGCTTGACCCATTGACGAAGGACTTGGATTCGGTTAAACAGCGCGTCGAAACCCTCCGCAAGGAAGGTGAACCGCTAGTCGCCGCGCAGCAAGCGGCAATAGACAAGCGCTTCCGGCCGCCAGTGGATCCCAAGGGCACCGAGGAGACCTTCGTCCCCCAACGCGTGAAGTTCGTCCGCATGACCATCACCGAGTGCACGCACCGCAGCCCGCCCGCAATCGATGAAGTCGAGGTATGGACCGCCGGCGCGGCACCGGCCAACGTAGCCCTCGCGTCACGAGGAGCCAAAGTCACCGCTCGCTCCACGCGTTCCACCAATACCGCCACCGAAGCCTATCGCGTGGAGAACCTCATCGACGGGCACTACGACCAAACCTGGATCTCAGGCGAGGACGGTAAAGGCCAGTTCACCATTGAGTTGCCTCAACCGGAGACGGTCGCTCGCATCGTCTGGTCGCGCGACAAACTCGGCGCGAACGAAGGCCGCTTCACCGGCCAGGTGCCCACCGGCTATGTCATGGAAGGTTCGCTCGATGACCGTGACTGGAGGCCGCTGGCGGCATCCACAGGCCGCCTTCCCTATGAGAAGAGCGAGCGCGCCGAGTTCTATTTGACGTCCGTGATGTCTCCCGCCGCGCGCGAAGAGTGGCAGGGCCTGCAGAAGCGCAAGGCTGAGGTGGAGAAGCAGATCGCAGCCGTTCCGAAGCTACCTGCCGCCTACGCCGGTAAGTTCGCTGAACCGAAGGAGCCGGCGCACATTCTCAAGCGCGGCAACCCGATGGATAAAGGCGATGTAGTGCCGCCCGGCGGGTTGACCGCTCTCAACCGCCTGCTGCCGCCCTTCGAACTCGACCCCAATGCGCCCGAAGGCCAGCGCCGTCTCGCACTCGCGAAGTGGATCACCGATGACCGCAACGTCCTCACCGCGCGCGTCATGGCGAACCGCATCTGGCACTATCATTTCGGCAAGGGTCTGGCCGGCACGCCCAGCGACTTCGGGTTCAACGGCGAACAGCCCAGTCATCCCGAACTGCTCGATTTTCTCGCCCGCCGGTTGCAACAACTCGGCTGGCGCCTCAAGCCGTTCCATCGCGAACTGATGCTCTCGGCCGCCTACCGCCAGTCCAGCGCGTCGAACGCCGCCGGTCTGGATGCAGATAATGACGACCGGCTGCTATGGCGTTTCCCGCCGCGCCGTTTGGAAGCCGAAGAGGTGCGTGACGCGGTCCTGTCCGTAAGCGGCAAGCTCAACCCCGCGATGGGAGGCCCCGGCTTCCGCCTCTTCAAATACACCGTGGACAACGTCGCAACGTACCTTCCCGCTGAAACATCTTCCGAAGATACATGGCGTCGTGCCGTGTATCAGCAATCCGCGCGATCGGTGAAGGACGATATGCTCGGCACCTTCGATTGCCCGGACTCGTCCCAGCCCGAACCGAAGCGATTCGTCACGACGACGCCTCTTCAGGCACTGACCATGATGAACAGCCCGTTCGCTGTGGATCAGGCGGAGCGCTTCGCCGAACGCCTCAAAGCGGAAGCCGGCAACGACGAAACCGCACAAGTGCAGCTCGCCTTTACGCTCGCCTTCGGAAGGCCCCCTAAACCGCAGGAGACCGCCGCCTCGCGTGAACTCATCCGCCAGCACAACCTGTTCATCTTCTGCCGTGCGTTGCTAAACGCCAACGAGTTTCTCTATGTCATGTAAGCACTGGCTGGAACGCCGTGAATTCCTCGCCCACATGGGTGATGGCTTGAAGGGCATCGCCGTGGCCGCCCTCTTGCGCGATCAACATTTGTTGGCCGCCAGCCAGACGCATTTTCCGCCCAAGGCCAAACGCATCATCCAGATCTTCTGCCCCGGCGCAGTGTCCCAGTTGGATACCTTCGACTACAAGCCGGAACTGGAGAAGCGCAGCGGCCAGCCACTGCCCGGCGAAGAGAACGTGGTCACCTTCCAGGGCGCCAACGGCAACTTGATGAAAAGCCCGTTCACCTTCCGCCAGCGCGGCCAGAGCGGCAAGTGGGTTTCCGATATGCTGCCGAACCTCGGCGAGTTGGTGGACGATATGGCCTTCATCCACTCGCTCACCGCGCGCAGCAACACGCACGGCCCGGGCTGCGTGCAGATGAACACAGGTTTCATCCTCGAAGGCTTCCCCTCTATGGGAGCGTGGCTTAGCTACGGCTTAGGTACCGAGAATGAGAACCTGCCCGCGTTCGTGGCAATCCCGGACGTCCGCGGTATCCCGCCCTCGGGTCCCGCGAATTGGACCTCCGGCTTCCTCCCGGCGCAAAACCAGGCCGTGGTGTTCAATGCGGCCGACCCCATCCGCAACCTCGAGACGCCGCGTGGCGTGAGCCCGAAGGCCGAACAAGACTCGCGCAGCTTCCTTCGCTATTTGAACGGAGCCCACGCCGAAGAGCACCCCGGCGATTCGGATTTGAAAGCGCGTGTCGCTTCTTACGAACTGGCGGCGCGCCTGCAACTCTCCGCGCCGGAAGTCTCCGATCTCAGCCGCGAATCGAAAGCGACCCGCGACCTCTATGGCTGCGACGATCCCAACCCGCTAGTGGCCGCCTACGCCCAAAACTGCCTGCTGGCGCGCCGCCTGGTGGAGCGCGGCGTTCGCTTCGTCGAACTGTTCTGCGGCTCGCGCGCCTCCGGCGTCGATGGGCTTCTCAACTGGGACGCGCACAAGACCCTGAAGGCCGACTACGAACGCCATTGCCCGGTTCTTGACCGTCCCACGGCCGCTCTCATCAAAGACTTGAAAGCGCGCGGCCTCCTCAAAGACACACTCGTATTGTGGAACACCGAGTTTGGCCGCATGCCCACACACCAGTCCGGCACGCTCGGCCGCGACCACAACCCGGAAGGTTTCACCGCCTGGATGCTTGGCGCCGGCGTCAAGGGCGGCACCAGCTATGGCGCGACCGACGAATTCGGCCGCCGCGCGGTGGAGAACGTCTCTACCATCTACGATTTCCACGCCACTGTCTTGCACCTGCTCGGCCTGGATCATGAGAAGCTGACGTTCTATCACAATGGCATCCGCCGGCGTCTCACCGACGTCCACGGTCACGTCATCCGTGATGTTCTGGCTTGAGTTCGAAGATCGTTCCGGGGCTGAAGCGCCAATCCGGATCCATGCGCCGCTTCACGGCCTTCATCGCCTCGATGTGCTCCGCCGAATACTGAATCGGCAGGAACTTTGCCTTCCGCTTGCCCAGGCCATGCTCGGCCGCTACGGATCCGCCCAGCTTCACCGATTGGCGCGCCAGCACAGAGAGCTCCGCCGCGGCGCCTTCATACTCCTCTTGCGAGGTCGGCAACATGTTCACATGCGGATGGGCATCGCCGGCGTGGCCGAAGATGCAGTAGTGGCCGGGCATCACGCGATTCATGCTTTCGCGATAGATAGCCAGCATCTCACGGTGCTTGTCCACCGGCACTGAGAAATCGGTAGTCAGTGAAGGGAAGCCGTTCTTCAATCGCAATTCCAGGGAGCACTCAGCAAGCGCGTGGCGGAACTTGCGGAAGTGTTCGCGGTCCGCATCGGTAAACCCGAACCAGCTTTTCTCTTCAAACGCGCCTACGTGCTCCAGGCGCGTCACCCATTCGTCCACGGCCCCGTCGTCTTCGCAGATCTGCTCGATGATCAAGGCGGACTTCGCCTCTGGGGGAACATCGCGATAACGGCGTTCAATCATTCGCAGCGCCGGCTCGTCCAACCACTCCAGCATGCGCAGGCCCGGAACGCTGCGCCATGTTTCCAGTGCGCGCAGGCCGGCCTCATCCGAAGGCAGGAAGACAATGCCGTTCAGCAGCGTTTTGGGAATCGGGAGCAGCCGCACGTCCGCTTCGATCACCACGCCAAGCGTCCCTTCGGCTCCGGTGAAGAGATCGATCCAGTCCATTCCGGGTCGCAACGGATAGCCGCAGGAATGCTTTTTCGACGCGGGCTGTGGAATGGTCGCCACATCGAAATCGATGGTGTCGCCTCGCCGAACATCCATCACCTCGCCGTTGGGCAGGGCCATTCGCAAGCGCTCGATCCAACGCCGCGTAGCTCCGTACATAAAGCTCCGCGATCCGCTGGAATTGCAGGAAATGGTTCCACCCAGGAATGCCATTGTCTCGGTGGGATCCGGAGGGTAAAACTGGCCCTTCGTCTTCGCCGTCGCATGCAGCTCATGCAAGGTCACGCCCGCGCCCACAGTCGCTTTGCCCTGCTCCACATCCAGGCGGCGGAACTTCTCCATCGAAATCACCCAGCCGCCCTGGGGCACCCTGCCTCCGGTGAGTCCGCTGCCACCGCCGGCGATAGTGACCGCCGCGTGTTCGCGCGCCGCTTCGCGCAGCAGTGCCAGTAATTCCGCTTCATCTTGCGGAATGCAGATCCGGTCGGCGTGACCGGTCGCTCCGCTTGCGTCTTCCAGATAACCCCAGCTCATGTCAGTTCACGATCTTACTCGAATTCCGCAGGGCGGCGTCGTGCAGGCGGCTGAACAACAGCAGCGCGACTGTGGCGCCAATGAGGCAGAACGTCATGTCCCACTGCGTGTCCCAGGTGTCTCCCTGCGTGCCGAGGAAGGCGTCCGCCGCGCCTCCTGTGGCCTTGGCGGCCGCGAATTCCACCAGTTCGTAGCAGGCGCTGATAGCCATCGGCACACTGAACAGCAGCACTGTACGCAGCAGACCCGGCGGCAGCGTGGTGCGCCGGATGAGGACCTCGCGGGTAATCAGCGCCGGGACGAAACCCTGAGCGAAATGCCCGAGGCGGTCGTAATAGTTGCGGTCCAGATGGAATGTGTCCCTGATCCAGTTGAACAGCGGCATCTCCGCATACGTGTAGTGCCCGCCCACCATGAGGATTGTCGCGTGGAGCGCAATGATCACATAAAGGAAATTCGTGAAGAGGAAACGCGGATAGAGCAGCACCAGCGTAGGAATGCCAATCAGCACCGGCACCACTTCCAGAAACCACGTGAACCAATCGTGACAGCCGATTGCGGACCATAACAGCACGGCAGCAACGGCCGCCAGTAGTCCTCCTGGTACACGATGAGTCATACCGTTATGTTGACATTACTTTCGACAAAGCGTCGAAATCCGGCGCGGAATGAAATAAAGTATAGGTGTGATTTCGTTCGTCCCTCCTTTCAGATTCACCTTCTTCTTTCTGCTTGCCCCGGCCATTGCCGCCGGGCAGGCGCCGGCTGAAATTCGCCCCCTCCTCGACAAGTACTGCCTGGCGTGCCACTCGGCCGCTAAGCACACCGGCGATGTGAACCTCGAGCGGTTTGAGCCGCGCGTGTGGCAGAAGGCTGCGGAGCAATTGCAGCTCCTCGAAATGCCTCCTAAGGGGATGCCGCAACCCACCGCGGATGAACGCGCCCACATGCAGCGGGTGGTGCACGACGCCTTGATGGTGGTGGCGCAGGCGCAAGCCGGCGACCCCGGTCCGGTAGTATTGCGGCGCCTGAATAACGCCGAGTATACGTACACGATTCGCGACTTGACCGGCGTGGCATCACTTGATCCGGCGAAGGAATTTCCCGTTGACGGCGCAGCCGGCGAAGGCTTCACCAATACCGGCAACTCGCTCGGGATGTCGCCCACCTTGGTCACCAAGTACCTGGACGCCGGCAAAGTTATCGCCAGCCATGCCGTGCTTCTGCGCGACGGCATTCGCTTCGCTCCGGGAGTCTCGCGGCGCGACTGGACCGATGAAACCCTCGCCAACATCCGCGCCTTCTACCAGAAGTACACCGAGACGGGCGGCACTGAAACCGTGCTGCAGCAGGGCATGGCGCTGGACAAAAATCGCGGCGGTAGCCTGCCCTTGAAGAAATACCTGACAGCGTCGCTGGCGCTGCGCGGCCCGTCCACCCCGGCGGCGCTCAATAAGGTCGCGCAGCAGAACGAACTCAGCCCCAAATACCTCACCACGCTGGTGACCCTCATGAAGAGCACGCACCCCTCGCCGCTGCTGG
>JBDTMC010000010.1:0-39448 GCA_039934475.1 Bryobacteraceae bacterium
CTTCGAGAAGACGGGAAAGCTCGTCGGCGTCAATCGGTTTGGGCGGTGACGCCTGCTGGGCCGAGAGAGTGACGCCGGCGGCGAGGCAAACGAGTAAAACTGTCCGGGTCATCTTCCGAGTATGACAGAGGCAAGGCTGCGGTAACCCCGGGTGCGGTTAGGCGCGCCTGTCATTCTTGGGCTTAGGTCTCCGATTCTGTCATAGTTCAAGAAAGAGAAATGATTTCGAAAAAAGCGGTTGTACTCGCACTGTGCGGGGGATGCTGCCTGCCGGCACAGGGCCCGACACAACAGGAACTCCCTTTACCTCCGAACGCGGTGGGGGCCGCGCCGGGATGGTTGCAACGATATCAGGCGCGTCCGGCGGCGGCAATCAATTTCACAGACTCCCCCCGCCTGAATGCATTGATCCGCGCCGGCTCACTGTATCTCTCGCTGCGCGAAGCTGTGGCGCTGGCGATTGAGAACAATCTGGATGTGGAGCTGACGCGGATAACACCGTTGATTGCGGAATCCGATCTGTTGCGGGCGAAGGCGGGAGGGATCCCGCGCGGAGTGCCGACCACGGTTCGTGAGGGCCCGGCCGGATTGGGTTCCTCTTCGCAGGGCATCACGGCCACGGGCGGATTACAGACGTCCGTCTCGGCAAGCGATGCGACGGCCAACTCCACGGTATCCGCGGTGAACCCGAGTGTGACGTCAAGTGGCCCCCCAGTGCCGATGTTGGATCCCGCCTTGGCTGCGTCAATCGGATGGAACAAGACCAACCACCCCCAGACTGCCAACTTCATTACCGGGACCAGTGAGCTGACTACCACCTCGCTGCCCGCCGCGTTTGCCCTGCAGAAGGGGTTTCTGGCAGGCACGATGGCTTCGGTAGGCTATGACACGTTGCGGCAGAACACCAACAACCTGCGTTCGGATATCAACCCGAACACAACCGGCGGCCTCTCAGTGAACGTCACGCAGCCTCTTTTGAATGGCTTTGGAGTTGCGGTCAACAACCGTTACATTCGAATTGCGAAGAACAACCGTCAGGTGTCGGACCTGGTTTTTGAGCAGCAGTTGATGTCCACCGGGTACGCGGTGACGCGGCTGTACTGGGACCTCGTGAGTTTGAACAACCAAGCGAAGGTCACCGAACAGTCGGTGGCGCTGGCGCAACGTTTGCTGGATGAGAACCAGCAGCAGGAACAGACGGGCACGCTGGCGTCGATTGAAGTAGTCAGGGCGAAGGCGGAAGTGGCGCGGGCGCAACGCGACCTTACGGTGGCGAACGCACGCGTGCGGCAGCAGGAGACGATCCTGAAGGACTACTTGACGCGCCAAACGGTGGATTCGGCCGCGGTGGAGCGGCTGCGTGTGGTGCCCACCGATGCCATCCCGGTACCCTCATCGGAGGTGATCCAGCCGTTGCAGGATCTGATTGGAGAGGCACAGAAGCAGCGGCCGGACTATGCCCAGGCGCTGATCCAGGTTGACAGTTCGAAGATCTCGCTGGACGGGTCGAGAAACGCTCTGAAGCCCTCGCTGAACGTTGTGGCGAGCGCGCGCACCAACACTCTGTATGGACCAGTAAACGCGGTCCCTCCGGTGACCCCGGGGACTGTGCGGACGCCAAGCGGCAACCTGGTGGGCGGCCTGGGCACGGGTCTGGATCAGGTTTTCACCGGACGTTATCCCGACTACGGGGTAGCGCTGCAGTTGAACATTCCACTCTCAAATCGGGCGGCGCAGGCGGACTATTCGCGCGACCAGCTTTCGCTGCGCCAGCAGCAGATTCGATTGCAGCAAGTGGAGAAGCAACTGCGGGTGGATGTGGCAAACGCCTTGATCGCGGTGGAACAGAGCCGGGCGGCGTGGGAGGCGGCGCGGCAAGCGCGCGAGTTCCAGACGCAGTCATTGGACGCTGAGCAGCAGAAGTACGCGGTGGGAGCGTCCACCAACTATCTGGTAATACAATACCAGCGCGATCTGGCACAGGCACAATCCATCGAGGTGGCTGCCCTGGCGGACTATGCTACGGCGCAAGCGGCGTTGGACAGGGCGACGGGAATGAGCCTGGAGCGGCTGAACATATCGATAGCCGACGCCTATCGCGGGACGCTGCACTAAGCGGATGTGAGAGGATAATGCTTCAGGCGCAGCCGGCCGGCTGTGCCCGGGAGTAAATGACGCTTGGTAATTCTTCTTTTTGGACCACCCGGTTCGGGCAAGGGCACGCAGTCTCCACTGATCACGAACCTGCTTAAGATCCCCGCTATCTCAACGGGTGAGATGCTGCGGGCCGAGATCGCCGCCGGTACGGAGTTGGGCCGCCAGACGAAGGCTGCCATTACGGCAGGAGGGCTGGTGAGCGACGATCTGGTGAACCAAATAGTGCGTTCACGGATTTCGAAACCCGATTGCGCCGGCGGGTTCCTATTGGACGGGTATCCCCGGACGGTGGAACAGGCCCGGTATCTGGATGGCGTGCTGGAGCAGTTCCACTTTGCACCGGCCACGGTGTTGCACTTTGAGGTACCAGCGGAAGCGCTGATCGGACGCCTGATGTGCCGCCGGCAATGCCCAGAGTGCGGTGAGATCTACAATATCCTTTACCGCAGGCCGCTACGGCCCGGCCAGTGCGACAACGACGGGGCGTCGCTGGACGTGCGGGAAGACGATAAGGCAGACGTCATCCGCGAGCGGTTAAGCACCTACGAAGAGCTGACGCGCCCGGTGTTAAGCCACTACTACGACGCCGACTACCACCTGATTTCAGGCGATAAATCGCCCGGTTATATATTCGAAGAAGTGCAGGGGATTTTGGAAGAGAAAGCGGCGCGGGACCGCTCAGGCCGCTGAGAGCAGCGCTTTCAAATCGTCGGCTGCGCAGGAGACGATCTGGCGAACCCAGGCCGCTTGGTCTTCGCCAGAATCGATACGCGCGATGTCTTCCGAGAGCACGACGACCCCGGTCCAACCCTGGGTATGCCAATGACCGCCATGCATCAGTCCAGGCAACCGGGCGGGTTCCAGAGCTGGTCCCGAGGTGACGTAAAAATAGGGTTGGGCATAGTTGGAATCCCCGGGGGACATGCCCAGGCCGATGGTGCGGCCGGGCGCGCCGGCAACGGGTATCAGGGCGGCGATGTCGAAATGGTGCGGCCAGCAGCGGACGGGCTGATTTGGAGCGAGGTGCTGAAACAGATTGGCGGCATTTGCGTAGTAATTGGCGAGTTCGCGGAGAGGGCCCCGTTCGTCCTCTTCGTAAGCTGTTCCGGCGGGAGGGTAGGTTTCGACTTCAAAATGCAGCGGCCGGCGAAAAGGCTCGACCGGTAGACCGTGCGCGGCGAGATTCGCCTCCACCCAATGAATGGCTTCGCTTTGCGTTTTGCCTGAGAGGTAGAAAGCCGCTTCGCCTTGGCCACCGCCGGCGAGCCAAAGAAGGCTGAGGCTGGAAGGGCATAAGGCAAGAGAGAAGGGCCGCGCGGCGTTGACCAGACGGCCGGAGAAGGCTTCGAGTTCGTGATCCCAGGTAAGACTGGTGTGACTGTCGTCGGCTTCTTCTGAAACGTAACCGCGGGCTACGTGCGTCAGAAGTTGGAGAGCGTTGTGACACGCCAGACGAGCGGGAGTAAGAGCAGCCGGCGCGGGATCTCCGAGTTTCGCCCAGGGGTTCATGGGATTACGCTAGCATGAGCGGGCTCTGGCGATTCCACGCGGAGCGAGGCGCATACGTTAAACTGAGGGTTTCAAAGGAAGCATTGTTTCATGATTCTGTTTCGCGACACGTTCCGTATTGGGGCTCTGTTGACGCTGGCGGTACTGGCGGTCACCGGCTTGGGCGCCCAGACGCAGGAGCCGGCCGCTCCGGCGCAAGTCCCGGCAGCTCCGGCGCAAACTCCGGCAGCTGCGCAAACCCCGGCAGCTCCGGCGCAGACGCCTGCCGCTCCGACGCAAGAGCCGGCAACTCCGGCGGCAACGCCGGCGCCTAAGTTGAAGGATGTAGACCCGTCGAAGAAGCCGGACATGCACATCGTGACCTTCGGATTGGGCGCGCGGTATATCGTGGAAGGCACACTGAAGGGATCCAGCACGTCGAAGACTGTAACGACGCCTTCCTCAACGATCGACTACAACGGCGGCGCCAAGCCGACGAAGTACGATCTCGGCGCGATGGTGGAACTCCGGCTAAGCCGCCACTTATCCATTGTCGCAGAGGGGATGTACCATCCCACGAAGTACAACCAGACCGACGCCTACACCTATAACGCCCCAATACCCCGCGGGCTATTGCTGAATTCCATCGCCGAGAACACCAGCGCCCGGATCTTCGATGTGCCCGTGATGCTGAAGTTTCGCAAGCTCTCGTCGAGCGGACTCCTTTCCCATACGTTCCTCACCGGTGGCGGGGCGTTCCGAATTGTCTCGAACGTGAAATCGAGCACCGTGTCGACGTTCAGCGACTCGACGACAACGACGAATACATCACCGGTAGGGCCAGCCCAGCGCACCGCGAAGGGCTTCGTGGCGGGAGCGGGTATGCGATTCACCGATGAGTTCGGGATCAAAGTCACCCCGGAAGCCCGATACACCTACTGGATGGACTCCAACATCAGGCGCGAAGGCGTGAACTTCCCGAAGAGCCAGATAGAACTGGGACTGTCGTTTTCGTTCTAATCAGACTAAAGCTGGAAGCGGCTGACCAGAGTTTGCAGATCTCCGGCCATGCCGCGAAGGGAGCGCGACGCGGTTTGCGTTTCCGTCGCGCCCTTGCTTGTTTCTTTCGCCGCCTCAGCGAGTCCGGAAATGTTGCTGGCAATTTCGAGTGACCCGGAGGCGCCTTCGGCCGCATTCATCCCGATGCCTTTGGCCGTGACCGTCTGTTCCTCGACCGCCGCGGCGATGCGGGTGGCGATTTCGTTGATTTTGCGAATCACTTCTCCGATTTGTGCAATCGCCGCCACGGCGCTGCCAGTCTCATTTTGCATAGCGTCGATGCGCTGTCCGATCTCCTGGGTGGCACGAGCGCTGCCATCGGCCAGTTCCTTTACTTCTCTCGCGACGACGGCAAAGCCACGACCGGCGTCGCCGGCACGGGCTGCTTCGAGCGTGGCATTCAGGGCGAGTAAATTGGTCTGCTTGGCGATGCTGTTGATCAGCCGGGTCACTTTGCCAATTTCAACGCCCGAATCCCCCAGGCGCTCCATGGTTGCGTTGGCGGATTCCACGGCCTTTACAGCGCCTTGGGCAATAGTGGCGGATTGATTGGCCGCCGCCGCGATGTCGTGGATTGATCGCTGCATCTCATTGGCGCTGGTAGCGACTGCCGAAACGCGTTCGGAAACCGTGGAACTCGCGTTGGCTACCACTTTGGATTGAACGGCGGTCTCTTCTGCCACGGCGGCCATCTGCTGACTTATCGACGTGAGTTGCTCAGCCGAATTCGCCAGCTCGGTAGAACTGCGCGAAATCTGCTCCAGGCTCGACCGGAAGTTCTCCCGGATCTGACCAAACGCTTTGCCAAAGGCACCGGCGCAGGCCATTGGCTCGTCAAAGACTTTGTCGTTGAGGCGGGAATCGGCAAGGGCGGCGCACTGCTCCCGAAGCATTTGAATCGCGTTTTTCACCTGATCGAGGCATTCGGTCTTGTCCATTCCCGCTCGCTGCCGGATGGCCGAAATGTCGAGTCCCATCGATTCCAGAGTGCTGAGCAGGAACGAGTCTCCCACGGCCTGCATGTCATAGTTGAAGACTTTGGACACAGCGTCTTCGGCCTTCTGCGCGTGGTCTTTGTTCTTTACCTCACGGCGCAGGTGGTTCCTGACCAGGCGAAACATCTCGGCATAGGAGCCGATGTACCACTTGAAGGGTAGGTTTATCCGATCATGGACCGAACCGACGTGGAGTCTCTGCTCAAAGTAATCGAGCCCCCAATTGGTTCGCGCGCCGGAGAATACCGAGGCGATGTAGCCGGACTGAGCGGCCTCAAGTTGTTTCCGCAGCACTGGAATCGCGACACTACGGGCAGATGCAAAGTCTTCGAAGAACGATTTCGTACCGGGGAAAGAGAATTGCCAGTCGTAAAACTCGCGGGCGATCGTTGGAGCCGCTTTCGCCGCCCAAGTCTCCAACTTTTGGAGCAACTGGCGATCATCCTCCGTTAGCCGGATGAACTGCCGCCGGCGGGCGAGGTTCTCCTCATTGATTCCAAAACGGACGGCAAGTTGGTCCGTACCGCGCTGGTGTCCCGCTCCGTGGGCGTGTTCCGGCGGTGCCGCAGTGGTCATGAGTAATCGCTTCCTTCCCGTATCGACTGAAATGTGCGGGGCCGGTGCGGGGCGAAAGGTCAGAGGTTGATCCGGCCGTCACCATCGCCTCGGCTCACATATGTATCGTCCGGGAGGACGCCGCTCTTTAGGGGCTTGGACAAAGCCAAAAGATAGTTCGACGGACCGTCAACATACCCGAGCCGGCGAAAATGTTCCCGCCAGAGGCTATGTGTTTGATTCGTCACGACAAGGTCGGCACCAAGGGAGGCGAGCACATCGGTGGTCAGGGACAACAGGAGCGAAAGATGAGAGGCCGGCGCGAGAGCGTCCAAGACTGTTCCAACGACCAGATTGCCGAAGTATGCGTTGTTTTGCATCGGCGAGACGAGGCAAGCCGACCAGCCGACGACTTCGCCACCCACTCGTAGAACGAAGCGATGAATCCGTCCCTCCGGGTAAAGATCCGCGGCGGCCTTGGCGTCCCGAACGGAAGAGAATCCGATTCCCTGCCGGCACCGTTTCCACACCTCGTCGAGTCCGTCGGGCCATTGGGAAACTTTTTCGAGAGCCACGCCGCGGGAAGAAGGCCGGCGGCGTGCGGCACGCCAGAGAAAATTCGCCGTTGCTCCGAGGCCGGTGGAAGCCAGCAGGCGTGCCGGGATTCTCCTGCTGCCTTGTCGCAACGGTCCAATCTCCCGCAGAAAGCGGTTGGCACAGAGGACAGCGAACTGGAAGGGAACCGGGCGGACTTCCCAACCAGCGGCTGCGAGCAAGCGCGGAAACGAATGCTGAAGGCCGCCCATGCCGATGGCGTAGACATAGGGGCTACGGCGGGTGAGGAACTGGAGCAGGCGCAGGCCGACGCCAGACCAGGCCTTATCGACGATACCTTCGCTGAGCGGAGACTGAATGTTGACGAGCGGGATCTCTGTTTGGTTGAGCCACCCACGCTGCTCCATCAGAAGGACGCCGCCACGAACCGAAGCGCGTTCGTCAACGGCCACGTAGTGTGTCCAGGCAATTCCCCCGGTGCGGGCGACGGGAATCTCCTCGGGAAGGTAGAATTCAAACTCGCCGCGCTCGCGCAGCCGCTGGTTGAACGCCGCGCACGCCGGGAGCAAAGCCGGGGACAAGGGGACAAACTCGACCTTCATAGGGCTTACGATGTGCCTCGGAAGATCTTTTCGGCAAGCCAGCGCCACTCGAGGCGAGCGCGGGTGCGGTCATCGAGCGTGCAGACGCCGCGCTCGGCCGCGAGGTGATCGAGCATGGTCGTAGCGGGCACAAACCAGCCATTCTTCTTTTGCAAACGCTCCATCAGCCGGACAAATTCAGGTCGGAGTTTGCCGTTTTCCACGAAACCATGGCCGAAGTGCGTGTAGACGATTGCCGCTCCGCCTTCCGCTTCCAGGCGGTCCTGATTCTGATCTGCCATCGTCTTTAAGAACGCCGGCCCTTGCGCGCCCTCGCTGGCGGCGAACCAGCGGTTCACGAACGGACGCAAGGGATCGTAGTACGGCATCCAAGGGCAGGCGCGCAACGTATTAAGGTCTGAGAAGACGAAATTCCGGCAGTAGCGAATGCGCTCACGGCAGTAGTCACCCCAGAAATTCGGATGCCCTTCGATGTGGCCAAAGTGGCGGCCGGCGGTGCTGAAACCGGACAAAGCAAGGTAGAGAGCGCGGCGGAGACCAGAGAGGCGCGCCGGACCCCAATAGAGTGCCTCGCCGTTGTAGTGATTCGCCATGGACAAAGGATGGGCGCCGAAGGCAGCGCGGAAGCGGTCTAATCCCTCCAGCGTCTCTTCGCGCGTGGAGGTATGGGGCGCGGCGTTGTGCCAGGCAATTTCAAAACCCTCGCCAGCCAGTTCGAGTAAGTGTTCCCGGTACTGGGGATTGGCGCAGGTCTCGCCACCGGAGTTGGCTTCGCGCCGGGCGGCCAATGGCCACACGGCTATCGTTGTCCGGAACCCGAGATCGGAGAGGAAACGGTAAACGAGGCGGCTGGTTTCGAGGGACTGCCCGTCCGGATCGTCGAAGACAGTGAAGGCGAATCGCGCACCGTTCGGCCACCGGACCGCTGCTTGCGGATCAGCCACTGAGGCGCTTCTCCAGAGAGAGCCGGACGGCCTGGTAGGAGCTCCAGTCGGCGGCCTCGTCCATGTCGAATCCTTCGCCGAACTCCTCCTCCACCAGACTAGCCAACATCACCGTGGCAACAGAGTCCCAGCCTGCAGTGGAATCCTGTGTCGCGGCGCGAACGGCGCCAACGTCGAGGCCGGGGAACGCGGCAAGGAAGAGCGATGAAAGACGCGCGTCGAGATCAGACATGGGCGGGGAAGTCCTCCGGGACGAACTGTAGATGCGGACAACGCGCTTCAAAGGCAGACAGTGAGATCACAGGTTCCTTCGGCGAAATTTCGAGACCGGCCAAGAACTCGCGCACGGGACCGTTCCTGTCGGTGGGAGCGTAGTCGAGTGCGATGGCTTCGACGCCGAGCCTGTCAAAGAGATGAGCCAATGTCGCGTGTTCGATGCGCCGCGAAAACGCACGGCAACTCAACGCCCAGTATTCGATGGTTGCGGACGCACCGCGGCTGTGGCCGATGATAACGGCAATCTTGCCAAGGGATCCGAATTTGTCCGTATATTCCACTGTCAGGAGAAACGCTTCGGGATCGGCAAGGATTCGAGCCCAATCCGGCAGGGTAAGACGACGGCCGTTGAGGTTGAACTGATTGGTCTTGTTGAGTAGTTCGAAGGCCCGATCGTCACCAGAGTCGCGGGAGAGGTGGAAGGTGACGCGGGATTGAAGCGTGGCGAGAAAGCCGTCGCGGGAGGCATCGAGCGAAGCCGCGTTGCGGACACTCTCCACCCTTAGGCGGTCCTCGGCACGGATCGCGCTTTTGCCGTACCACTGGCGGAGCGTATCGAAGAGTTGCAGCAGGTGCGAGGGATCGTTCGCGGTAAACCGCAGGCAGCGCAGTTCGGGAAATCGCGATTGGACTTCCGCCGCCTCCATGGGACTGTCGTCAATGAAGGCGACGGCTTCCGGTCCCACATTCCAGGCGTTGAGGATACGCTCAACTGATTCCGACTTAGGACCCCAATGAGCTTCCACGGGAAAGAACGAGTCCTTAGTGACGAGTAAGTCGGGCCGCGCCAGTGCCTGGTCTACCAGTGCCGGATCGTTCTTAGTGGCGATAGCCAGCAGCACGCCGCGCTCCGCCAGTGACTGGAGAAACTGTTGATACAGACCGTGGATTTGCGCGCCGCCCTGCAGTGTGAAGGCAACGCCTGCGGGGCCAACCTCACCGAGAAGCCCTTTCCAGAGGGTGTCGTCCAGATCGGTGATCAGTCCTTTGAGAGCGGGCTCAGGTGCCAGCAGCCGGCTGAGCAACTCGGCCAAGGCAGAGGCGTGGGCGAGCTTGTAGGGGGAACCCTGTCCCAACTCCGCGCGGAAGTCGAAGCGGGCAGCGGTGGGCGAGTCACGGTCAAGGTCGGCGGGATTCAGCAGGCGGACGTTCCTCCGCGAGGCGCACCATCCAGCGAACGTCCACGCTTCTGTCCACAGTTTGGCCTCGTATTCGTGGGCCTGCGGCGGCGCGGTGATCGAGATAGGCGGCAGCGGCAACGTAGGGAGAGATATCGCCACGGGCATGGCGGCGGCCAGACGCTGGATGGCGGCACGCAGGCGCTGGAGGTTCTGTTGAACGGTAGCCACGATATCGGGAATCGCGCTGCGCGCCCAACCACCAAGGCGGCGGAACCCAAGACGGGGATCGAGGTCATACCACTCGACGACGATGGCGGCGCCGGCATAACCGTTAGGGTCGCGACCCTCCAACGCGCCGATCAGGTCGCCGTAAGGCAGCGTGTCCACACCGACGGCGAGCGAGGATTGGCGCGTGAGCAGAAACGCCTGAAGGAAGGTTTGCAGTGGATTGGGTGTCGCGGAAAAACCGAGAAGATACTGAATTTGCGCCGCGCCGGACCGGTCCGAATGAATGATTTCCAGGGCTTCGCGGAGCTTCATAGCACGGGCTGTCGAACTTCAGTATAACCAGAGGTACGAGCCCAACGCAGAAAGACATGCCGTCGAGGTGTGGTACGTTGAGCGGGTGAAAAAAATCGGGATTACCCTGGCGCTGACTTCACTCGCGCTGATGGCGGCGCAAGCGCCGGAGAGATCGAAGGGAGAGCGCGGCGCGTGGTTGAAGGACTCGCGGTTTGCGATGTTCATCCACTGGGGTCTGTATTCAGAGCTGGGCGGCCAGTGGAAGGACCATACCTATTACGGCATCAGTGAGTGGATCATGAACCGCGCGAAGATCCCAGTGGCGCAGTATGAGGCAGTCGCCGGCCGCTTTAATCCCGTCGATTTTAATGCCACCGAGTGGGCTCGCGTCGCAAAGTCCGCCGGCATGCGCCACATCATGATTACCTCGAAGCACCACGACGGCTTTGCCATGTTCGGCTCCGCAGCCAGCCGCTACAACATCGTGGACGCTACACCCTTCCATCGGGATGTCATGAAGGAGCTGGCAGCGGCGTGCAAAGCGGAAGGTCTACGCATGGGCTTCTACTATTCGCAGTCGCAGGACTGGCACGAGCGAGACGCAGTGGGGAATACCTGGGACTTCGCGACTGCGGGTGACTTTCCTCGCTATCTGAAGGGCAAGGCGATGCCACAGATCAAGGAATTGCTCTCCAACTACGGTCCCATAGCAACGATCTGGTTCGATACGCCAGGGCCGATCACACCTGCTCAATCGCGAGAACTGGTGGACCTGGTGCACCGCCTGCAACCGCAGGCAATTGTGAATAGCCGCATTGGCAACGATTTGGGCGACTACGACACGCTAGGCGACATGGAAATTCCGCGTCAGCCGCGCGCGGGCCTATGGGAGACGGTGGACACGCACAACGACTCCTGGGGTTATGCGGCCAACGACATCAACTTCAAGAACGCACGCGAGGTGGTGGAACGGCTGGTGCAAGTGGTAGGCAAGGGCGGCGTCTACATGTTGAACGTGGGTCCGGACGGGAAGGGGCGCATTCCGGCGGAATCGGTGCGCGTGTTGGGCGAGGTGGGCCAATGGGTGAAGAAGCACGAGGCTGCCATCCATGGTTCCGGACCGACTCCGCTCGCTTCCCTGCCCTGGGGCGAGTGCACCACTCAGGGCAACACATTGTATCTGCATGTACTCGACTGGCCGGCAGACGGGCGTTTGGTTGTGCCGGGCCTGCAATCGAAAGTGATTCGCGCGCAGGTGGAAGGCGCTTCTGCCGCAGTGAAAACCATCGACGGGGGTGTCGTGGTGCAGCTTCCGGCCGTCCGTCCGGCAGAAATAGTCCCGGTCGTGTCACTTGAGATGGAAGGCGAAGTGAAGGCAGACCGTGGCGCTTTTGTCCTGAGCGGTCATCGCAACCGCCTAGATCCTGGCATCGCGACATTGACCGGATGCAAGCGGTCCAAACTGTCGTGGATGGAGAAGTTCGGGGACTGGAAGAGCGAGGAATGCGCGGGCGGCTGGCAAGGTGCGGGTAGTGCGGCGACGTGGGCATTCCGGACGCTGGAACCAGGAGTGTTCCGGCTGGAAGTGGAGTACTCCTGTCCGCAGGAAGCCGACCACTCAGAGTGGCAGGTGACGGTGGATGGCCAACGAATCACCTTCCCTGCGATTGACAGCGGCGAGCGGGCGAAGCGCGCCGTGTTCGGCGGAGAGTATCCGCGATTCCGATCCTACCGCGTGGGCGCGATTCACTTGGCCAAAAGCGGACCGCACAAAGTCGCCATCGGGCCAACGGGGGCAGAAGGCAAAGGGGTCCGCATCGCCTCGGTAACACTGGCCCCCATGTCGAGGTAGGAACACAGACGATGATTCGTTCCCTACTTGTCTTCTTCTTGTTGAGTGTTTTGAATGCAGCCGAGATTTATGTCAGCCCTACGGGCAGCGACAAGTCGGCGGGCACGAAGGCGCGGCCCTTGCGGACGTTCGCCGCCGCCCAGCGCACGGCGCGCCGGACGGGAGCACGCACCATCCGCTTCGCCCGCGGTACTTACTATCTGCCGCAGACCATAGCGTTCACGGCCGCCGATTCCGGCACCGCCGGTTCGCCGGTAACTTATATGGCGGAACGGGGAGAAGAGGTGAACCTCAGCGGAGGCGTACGGCTGGCTCCCCATTGGAGGCCGTACCGCGATGGCATCCTGCAGACCACGGTGCCAGCCGGTCTAAGGACCGATCAGCTCTTCGTAAACGGCGAGCGGCAAACGATGGCGCGTTACCCCAACTTCGATGCGAAGTCAGAGTACTTCAACGGCTGGGCGGCAGACGCTTTCAGCAAGCAGCGCGCGGCGCGATGGGCCAATCCCGCCGGTGGCTTCATGCACGCGATGCACAAACACATGTGGGGAGATTTCCACTACCAGATCACGGGCAAGACGGCGGACGGCGAGCTGATTTACGAGGGTGGCTGGCAGAACAACCGCCGCCTGGGTATGCATGAAAAATACCGCTTCGTCGAGAACATCTTCGAAGAGCTTGACGCGCCCGGCGAATGGTTCCTCGACTCAAAGTCATCGACGCTGTACTTCTATCCGCCGAAGGGCTTCGATGCGGCGAAGGCGGTGGTGGAGGCTGTGGTTCTGCGGCATCTGATCGAATTTCAGGGCGGCGAGAATCATCCCGTGCGGTTTATAAAACTGGAAGGCTTCACGTTCCGCCACACGGCGCGCACGTTCATGGACAACCGCGAATCGCTGCTGCGAAGCGATTGGACCACGTATCGCGGAGGCGCGGTCTTTCTCACCGGCACCGAAGACGTCAGCGTTGAGAACGCCACCTTCGACCAACCCGGTGGAAACGCTATCTTCGTCAACAACTACAACCGGCGCGTCACCATTCGCGGATGCCATATCTTTGGCGCCGGGGCCAATGGAATTGCCTTTGTAGGCGATCCGAAAGCCGTGCGCAGCCCCTTATTTTTCGGCTCCGGCAAAGAATCGCAGGACATCAGCGAGATCGATCGAACAGCCGGCCCGCTGACGAATAACTATCCGGCCGACTCCCTGGTGGATGACTGCCTGATTCACGAGACGGGCCGCGTAGAGAAGCAGACGGCTCCGGTTCAGATCTCGATGTCACAGTCCATCACCGTGAGGCATTGCTCTTTGTACGACGTCCCCCGCGCGGGCATCAACATCGGCGAAGGCACGTGGGGCGGGCACGTCATTGAGTTCTGCGACATCTTCGACACCGTGAAAGAGACGGGAGATCACGGATCGTTCAACTCGTGGGGCCGCGATCGATTTTGGGACTTGAAGGGCGTGGACCTGAACGTGTTGACGACTCCGGCGGAGCGCGCTTTGCCATTGCTGGATGCGCAGAAGACAACCATCCTGCGCAACAATCGCTGGCGCTGCGATCACGGCTGGGACATCGACCTCGACGACGGCTCCTCTAACTACGAGATCGTCAATAACCTCTGCTTGCGCGGCGGCCTGAAGCTGCGTGAGGGCTTCCAACGCAAGGTAGAGAACAATATCATCGTCGATAATTCATTCCATCCGCATGTCTGGTACAAGGGCAGCCGCGACATTTTCCGGCGCAACATCGTCTGGGGTCCCTATCGGCCTATTCGCGTCAGCCAGCCATGGGGTGAAGAGTGCGATTCCAACCTTCTGCACAGCCCTGGGCTACACGGGACGAGGCCGGCTACGGTTCTGCAAAAGCAGAGCGGACTGGACGCGCACTCGATAGAAGCCGACGCCATGTTTGTGGATGCGGCTCACGGTGACTATCGGGTGCGGCCCGATTCGCCCGCGCTCGCCCTTGGTTTCCGCAATTTTCCGATGGATCAGTTTGGTGTGCAGAAGCCTTCCCTGCGGGCCATGGCGAGGACACCGAAACTGCCGGCGGACGAGGGCGGGACGGCGGCCACGCTGCAATCCAGCCGCGACAAGACGCCCTGGAACTGGCTGGGCGCCACCGTTCGCAATGTGATTGGACTGGGTGAGGTGTCAGCGTCGGGACTGGCTGGTGAGACTGGTGTCCTGGTAATCGAGGCGCCTCCGGACAGCGAAGCGTACCGACTTGGACTGCGGCGCGACGATGTGATTCTGGGCCTCGGAATCGAAGCAGTCAGCAGCCTTCAAGACTTCAAGAGACTATGGAGCCGGCGCGATCCGGATGCCGAAGTGGACTTGCATATCAACCGGGGCGGACGCGAGAAAATGCTCCCAGTGAATCCCCAGAAAACTGCGTTTGCAGGGACGAAATCAGAGTGGAAGGGTTTCACGAGATATGACTTCGAGCTAGCCGGCCGCAACGTGACGGTGGTGGCGCCGGCGGTCCCGGCGAAAGGAACACCGTGGCTGTGGCGCGGCGAGTTCTTCGGCGCCTTCGCCACCGTGGACGAAGCGTTGCTGAAACAGGGATGGCATGTGGTCTTCATGGCCTGCCCCGACCGGTTCGGCGACCCGGACACGATGAAGCGATGGTCAACGCTGTTCGAGGAACTAACTTCCCATCACGGCTTCTCTCGACGTCCGGTACTGTTGGGTATGAGCCGAGGCGGGCTCTACGTCTATGCGTGGGCGGCGGCTCATCCAGACCTGGTGGGGCTCATCTATGGCGATGCTCCGGTGTGCGATATTACCAGTTGGCCCGGTGGCAAGGGCAAAGGGAAAGGCAGCCCGCGCGACTGGGAATTATTCAAAAGCGTCTACGGGTTGAGTGAACAGCAGGCGGTGGCGTGGAAGCTGAGCCCCATAGACATTCTGGCGCCCATCGCGAAGGGTCGCATCCCGATTCTGCACGTGGCGGGGGACGCCGACGACGTAGTTCCCTTCGATGAAAACACTCTGCTGCTGAAGAAGCGTTATGAGGACCTGGGTGGACACGTGGAGTTGATCGTGAAGCACGGCGTGGGGCATCACCCACACTCGCTGGAGGATCCAACGCCGATCGTCGAGTATATTCTGAAGAACCGTTTAACGGACAAGGAGTGAATGGTGAAGATCACAGGAATCACGGCTTACCGGGTGGAACTTCCCCTCCATGAAGGCAGCTATAAGTGGTCGGGAGGCAACTCGGTGGACGTGTTCGACGCCACGGTTGTCGCAGTCAGCACCGATGCGGGGATCACCGGGTACGGAGAGGTGTGTCCGCTGGGACCCGCCTACCTGCCCGCCTATGCGGCAGGCGCGCGCACCGGAATTGCCGAACTCGCGCCGGGGCTGCTGGGTGAAGATCCGACTGAGTTGGGGAATTTGAACCGGCGCATGGATCAGCTCATGCGCGGACATCCGTACGTAAAGTCGGCTCTGGACATGGCGTGTTGGGACATACTCGGAAAGGTAACCGGCCAGCCCGTAGCGACCTTGCTGGGCGGGCGCGTCGGCGCAGACTTCGCTCTCTATCGTGCGATTTCGCAGGACACGCCGGAGAACATGGCGGCGAAGGTGAGCGAGTATCGGGCGGAAGGCTACACCAAGTTTCAGCTCAAAGTGGGAGGCAATCCGGACACCGACATAGAGAGGATCCGCGCCGCGGCGGCGAAACTACAAACCGGAGACGTCCTGATCGCCGACGCCAACACTGGATGGACGCAACACCAGGCGATGCGGGTGGCGGATGCGGTTCGTAACGTGGACGTCTATATCGAACAACCATGCTTCCATTACGAAGAATGCCTCTCTGTGCGCCGGCACACTGACCGGCCGTTCGTGCTGGACGAAGTGATCGACGACATATTGATGGTCTTGCGTGGGTACAGCGATCAGGCGATGGACGTGATCAATCTCAAGATCTCCAAAGTAGGCGGGCTGACCAAAGCGCGGCAAATCCGCGATCTTTGCCTCTCACTCGGCATTGCCATGACGATTGAAGACACTTGGGGCGGCGACATCATCACCGCCGCCATCGCGCACCTGGCGCACAGCACACCAACTAACCTTTTGTTCTCGGCCACTGACTTCAATAGCTATGTGACGGTGAGTTTCGCCGCCGGAGCACCGCAACGACAGCACGGGCGTCTGGCGGCGTCCACCGCACCGGGATTGGGCGTGGAGCCTCTGATGGACGTGCTTGGCGCGCCGGTATTCGTCGTAGGCAAGGCATAAGTGGCGAAACAGGCCATCTTTGCCGCTCTCGGCGGCTTCACTATCTTCTATGTGGTGGTTTGGCTGACGGCACTGCGGCGGCAAACAGTATCACCGCCTTCCCTGCTCCACTTAGTAACGGGCTTCGTTACTAACTTCTTCGACACCCTCGGCATCGGTTCCTTTGCCACTACGACGGCGATCTTCAAGTTTCAGAAGATGGTTCCCGATGAGTTATACCCCGGCACGCTGAACGTGGGTCACACACTGCCTGTGATCTTCCAGGCGTTCATCTACATCTCCGCGATTGAAGTGGATGCCGTCACGCTCGCTTTGATGATTGCCAGCGCCGTGGTGGGAGCCTGGTTTGGTGCTGGACTCGTGTCCCGCCTATCACGCCGCGCCGTGCAAGTCGGCATGGGAGTGGCCCTGCTGACGGCCGCCACGGCCATGCTGATGAGCCAATTGAATCTGTTTCCAGTCGGCGGAGAGTCTCTCCAACTGAGCGGGTGGCGCCTGGGACTGGGTATGGCGGGGAACTTTCTGTTCGCAGCCATCAGCACCCTTGGCATTGGGTTCTACGCCCCGTGCATGACATTGGTCAGCCTGCTGGGGATGAACCCGGTAGCGGCCTTCCCGATCATGATGGGGTCAGGAGCGTTCTTGATGCCTGTGGCCAGCGCCCGCTTCGTGTGGAGCAAGGTCTATTACGTGCCCGCCGCGATCGGCTTGGCCGTAGGAGGATTGATGGGCGTACCGGTCGCGGCGTTCGTTGTGAAGTCATTACCGCTGACGGCGCTACGCTGGCTGGTGATTATCGCGGTAACTTACGCCGCCGTGCTGATGCTGCGATCCAGCAGGACACGGCAGATGACTTAGAAGATACGCCCCACGCCGAACCACCACTTGGCACGGCCGTGTGTGGCGCTACCGCCGAAGTACACCGGGCCCAGAACCGTTTTTGCTACCACCGCGGCAGAGCCGTCCATTGGCAGATGGGGCGCCACAGGGTTACCGTAGACCTTACCGATCTCATAAGCACCCACCAGATAGACTCCCTCACCCACAAGCGGACTCAGGCTGAGGAGTTTGTGCTCATAACCGCCCTGGCCAAAAAAGAACTGGTTTCCGAGAAGTTCGTTCACACCGTAGGCGCCCAGACGAAAGGGGCCTCCCAAGCTGAAGGACTGCAGTCCCAGCCTTCTTGTGTCGAACGCAGTACCGCCTGCCCCGCCGATGAACAAAGACCCTCTTGCACTTACACGCTTAAAGTACAACCATTGCGTTTGCAGCGAGGGATAGCCCCCGCCCACGGGACCGGACGTTAGCCAATCAAACCGGCTCAGGTTCACAAATCCCGCTCTGGGCAGCATCGCGTCATCCTGGCCCAGGTATTGAAACCTCACCGAGGTGTCGCCGTATGTCTTCGACGTGTTGGGCGCGATGGGCGTACCAATCTTCAGCGTGGCGTCCGTGAAGATCACGTCCTGACCTACTCGTATCTCGGCTTTCCGGCCGATCAAATGACCGATATCGACACCACCATTGGCGCGGATGACGGAGTAGTCGGCGATTCTGCTGTCGCTGTTATAGACGTCGAACTTCGACCTGCTGATGCCAGCCCGCGGCGCCACAAACCAACCGTTCTCCCCGAGAGGCCGGAAATATTCGGTGTTAGCTCCATAGTTAGTTCCGAAGGAAGCGTCCGTGCGCCACTCGGTGCCGAAACTACCGACATTGAATAGAGTCAGGCGAGCGGCCAGACCGAACCGGACGTCGCTGCTATCGGACCCATCGATCAGCACGCCAATATTCAGGAACGGTGGTCCATAAGACTTCTCCGCTGCGTTAATTTCCAAACCGTCGCGCCCGTCCTTACGGACCATGCCATAACGGAGGTTGCTGAGTGGTCCCTCTCCGGCCAGCAAGCTCAACTGCCGGTCAAGACCCTCCGTGTCCACTGCCTTGCCGACGGCGGCACTAAACTTCTTCTCGATCCTGCGGGCCTCGGCCGGACTTGTGCCCGTCACCGTGACAAACTCCGGTTTAGGCACGTCAGTGCGGCGGCGAGCGTCCCTCTTGGCGGTGTACAGAGTCCACTCTTCAGGCGAGAGCGTGAACGTCGAGAGAAGCGCCTTCTTCCTATCGGCTGCTTCAAACCCTTTCGGAATGATGGCCGCACTCTCAGTGAAGTCGGTTGCCGTAAAGCCCTTCAGGTCGGCGTTCAGCAGGATATCCGCCAGTTCGATATTCCGTTTTTCGTTGGCGGAAATCATGATGGAAATCGTCCTGCCGGCGATACCCAGCGGAGATCCCATCGCTTTCGGGTCGGGCGGGCCAAGGTCAAGCATCACGGCGATCACGATATCGACGCCCATGCGTTTGGCCACGTCAACGGGCAAATTATTCAGCGCCCCGCCATCGGTGTAGAGGGCCCCGCCGGTACCCTTCGCCGGAGAGAAAATAGCGGGAATCGACATGGTGGCCCGCAGCGCCTGCGCCAGCGAGCCACGGTCGAACACCTTTTGGGTTCCCGAGGTCATGTCGGTGGCGACGCAGCGGAACGGAATGGGCAGGTCGTCGAAACTGGCGAGTTCGAAGTACGGCAGGAGCGTCCCGGCAAGAATGCCGTCCACGGCTTGGCCGGAATTGAGACCGGATGGTCCACCGAAGCCATTCCGGATACCGAATTCAAGCCGGTTGGGGTAGGCGAGACGATCTTCCTTGCGGCGATAACTTAGATCCTGAAATTCAATCTGTCCGGCCAGAACGGTGTGCCAGTCAATGTCCTGGACCAGCGTCTTGATCTCCTCCGGGCTCTTGCCGGCGGCATAGAGTCCGCCCACGAGGCCGCCCATACTGGTGCCCGTAATAACATCCACCGGAATGCGATTCTGCTCCATCCAGGCGAGGACGCCGATGTGAGCGAAGCCTAGCGCACCGCCGCCTTCCAGCACCAAGCCGATACGCTTGCGCTGTGTAGCCGGCGGCTCGGCCGCAAGCGAGCAGAGGCACGCCAACGTCACCAGAAGGACACTGGATTTCCGGAATATCATTTCGTTTCGCTGCGGCGGCGCAGGCCTGGCGCCAAGCGATACGCTTCTCCAAATTCGGTTGTGGCCCGCGCCTTATCACCCAAAGCTTGCATGATTAATCCTAGATTGTAATGGGCCTCGGCGTATGTGGGCTTCAGGCGGATGGCCGATTCAAGAGCCGCGCGCGCCGGTGACAGGTCCTTCACTTCCAGCAGCACCAGTCCGAGATTATTGAAGGCTTGTGAATTCTGAGGGTCGCGCCTCAGCAGTTCCCGGTATGTCTGTGCAGCCGCAGCGAACTGGCGTTGCCCCTGCTGAGCCAGGCCAAGTTGCAGCCTTGCCTCCGCCTGTGAAGGATCGAGTGCGATGGCTTCCGTAAGCTCCACGGCCGCTGCTGCGGCGTCGCCTTTCGCCAGCAATGCGACGCCAAGGTTGTAATGCGCTTCGGCCAGATCCGGATCATCCATCGTTGCCTGACGAAACTCCGCGATCGCTTTGGCCCAGTCTTGGCGGCGGGCGTGCCAGGCACCCAGACTGACATGCGCCTGGGCGTAGTCTGGCTGCAACTCGAGCGCCCGGCGATAGGCCGCCAGCGCAGCATCCGGTTGACCCGTGCGGTCGCGCGCCAATCCGAGGAAATAGAATCCGGTGGCCAGCGTCGGGCTAACCTCGGTGGCCTTCTGAAAACGCTCCAGCGCGGCGGCGGGATCGTTTTTCCGCAACAGCTCCACCCCGCTTAGGATGAGACTCTTCGCTTCAGCCAGTTGCGTCCGAAACGCACGCAACGCTCCAATCTCCTTCAACTGCTCCTGTGCGGCGGTGGCATCACCCTGCTTCCGCAGAGAGATGCCGAGGGCATAGCGGGCCTTCTCGAAGTCGGGCTTCAGCCGCAGCGCTTGCTGAAACATCGCAATGGCGCCAGGCAAGTCATCCTCGGATTTCAACGCCATGCCCAGTTCATAGGGCGCCTGAGGGCCGGAAGGATCCAGCCTGACGGCGGCTCGAAATTCTTCGATCGCCGGCTGCAACGATCCCTGGCGGCGCAGCACTACACCCATATAGACGTGGGCGGGAGCGAGCGTCTGATCCAACGCGATAGCCCGGCGGAACGCCTCCCCCGCCCCATTCAAATCGCCGGTGCGCCCGAGCGCCGTGCCCAGTTCCAATTGAACTCCGGCATCGAGGGCCCCTAGTTGCACACAACGCCGCAGGTGCTCCACCGCACGTTCGCTGTTACCGGTAGCCAGATAGAGTTGCGCCAGCAGGCGGTGCGCTTGCGGCGGCTCCGGCTTGTCCTGAACTGCGCGTTCCAACACCGTTTGCGCCTCGGCGTATTCCCGCTGCTGCACCAGTGCCCGCCCCAGATACAGCCGCGTTTTCGAAGCCGTGGGATCCAGTTGCAGCGCCGCGCGCAAAGCGGCCAAAGCCGGCGCCACACGTCCCATTTCGTATAGCGCCGCGCCATAACCGTACTGTGCCGCCGCCCACTTCGGACGCAGCCGCACGGTGGATTCAAACGCAGACGCCGCCCCTGGCAAATCGCCTTTGTACTTCAGCGCCAGTGCGAGGTTGTAACTGGTATCGGCATCATTCGATTCCAACCGCAGAGTCTGGCGAAAGTTCTCAATGGCGACGTCCCAACTCTTCGCCGCCGCGGCTGCAAGCGCCTTCTGCCGGTAAGTTTCAGCATCGCTCGCGCCGGCGGCCGTGCACAGACCGCCGGCGACAAGCAACAGGAGAACTACAGTCCTCACCAGTTAAACTTCATGCTCACCTGGCCGATGCGGGGATCGCGAGCGCTACCCACTCGGCCAAACCGGCTGCTGCTGAAGTTACCGCTTGGGTTGTAGAACTGAGCGTGGTTGAACACGTTGAAGAACTCAGCGCGGAGTTCAATCGTCGTCTTCTCGGTGATAGGGGTGATCTTCGCAAACGACACGTCGGAATTGAAGATTCCGGGACCATGGAAGAAGCGCCGGTTGGCCGTTCCGAATTGCCCTGGTTGACCGGATGCGAAGGCTTCCGGCAGGAAGTAGGTGTTATCCCCGTTGGGCCCAGCGTTCCTGGGGTTTTGCGTGTGTACAGCGCCAACCAAGTCGGGAACGTCGGTGGAACCGCTGCCCACCAGCGAGACATCCTGCCCCTGGCTGAGACGGATGGGGAAACCAGTAGAGGCACGAGTGATACCGTTCAAAGCCCAGCCACGGGTGAGACGCTTTGGCGCCGTACCCAAGAAACGGTCGAAAGGAATCGCCCAGGCATAACTGACCACGAAGTTGTGCGTAACATCGAAGGCGGCCAGTGACCGGCTGAGACGGTAGTTGCTGAAGTTGACCCACTCGCCAAAGCCGGATGAGTTATCGATGGCCTTGGAGAACGTGTAGGCGGCAAGGAACGTGACGTCGGCAGCCTTTCTCTGTACGGTCGCCTGGAACGAGTTGTAGTTGGAATTGGCGAGGTTCACGGTGTACGTGTTGCCGTAGCCGAAAGCCGGCCCCAGTTTGTCGCGTGTCCCAAGCACCTGATCGCCGTTGGGAAGCGTGTAAGTGGTTTGCTCGCCATTAGGCCCGCACTCCGGAGTGGCGCCTATTGCGTTCAAGTGCTGACACAAGGCGGCATTGCCAGGGTTTGCGTCATACTGCGAAATCAGCTTGTGCCCCTGGGTGCCGACGAACGCAAGCGTCATCACGGTGTTATTGGTAAGTTCCCGCTGAATGCTCAGATTGTAGTGCTCCGCGTAGGGCAATCGGTTGTGCGGGGAGTATCCCGGCGAATAGGAGATGGGCAGGTAGATGGAATAATCGATCGTCTTATTGGCCGGGGAACCGGGAATCGGGAACTGGAAGGGGAAGCGCTGGGTTTGGCTCGCCCCGGTCGCCCGGGTGCGGAACGGTTCGTCGAACATCGTCGGTTCCGGGCTCACCCAGTACAAACCGAAGGGCGCGTCGCCGACTTCGTAGAACAGGTTCAAGTCTTCCACAGCCGTGTAGTACAAACCGAACGCGGCGCGGATACTGGTCTTACCTGGCCCGCCGAAGATCTTGCCCAACACGCCGTCCTTAAAGCCCGGCGAGTAGGCGAAGCCCACACGTGGCGCCACGTTGTTGTAGTCGGTGGGCGCCAGTGTTCTCGGAATCCCCGGATCGCCAGGCACCACCCATCCCGTCGGAGCGGTGGGAAACATCGTCGACTGCAAACCGGGGACGATCGTTTCGATCTTGCCCTGCGTGTCGTACCACGGCATGCTGACTTCCCAGCGCAGACCGAGGTTGAGCGTGAAGTTCGGCTTTAGCTTATAGGCGTCCTGCACGAAGGCGCCACCGTAGCGCGTACGGGAATCGAGGAACTGCTGGCTGCATTGGTTGTAGTTCTGTGGCGCGCCCAGCAAGAAGTCGGCGAAATCGCTGCCTGTTTCGCTGCCGTCAAATGTGAAATCGCCGTTCGGCGCGCACGTGTTGCGCTCGTTGATCTGGAGATAGCGGAACTCACCGCCGAATTTCGTGGTGTGCTTGCCCCACACTTTGGAGAAGTTGTCGGAAACGTGCCACGTGTTGTTCGGCTGGAACGTCGTCAACGTCGGGACGCCGATGGAGAAATCGTTGAAATACAGTGGCGGCACTGTCTGCGGGAAATTGGCCGGGCCGGATGGATTGATACCCAGCGTATTGTTGCCGGTGACGAAGCCGAGATCGCTGAGTTGAGCAAAGCTGCTGTTCGGCGAGGTGGTGACGGTAGCGGTGCGGAAGAAGCTCACGCGGAACTCATTCACCTGTGCCGGTCCGAGGGTCTTCGTGTTACTGAACACGGCTTGTTGCGCGCGGGTGGGCGTAACTGCGCCAAACCCGGGAACGCTGGCCGCGGCCAGAGGGTCGGAAACTGTCGAATCGTCGAAATGGTAGTAGACGGACCAGTTGCCTGTGCTCTTTGTGTTGAGGTCGATGCGCTGGCCCATCTTGTCGTCGCTGATGGTCCGTTTCTCCGCGGCGCTGGCGAAGCCGTCCGGACCCTGGTTGGGAACAGGAATGTATTTCAGCAGGTTGACGGACGGTTTTGAGAAAGCCCGCTGTGGAATCACTCCGCCGGGAAACACGCAATTGGCGGTACTGTTGCAGCCGCTGTACGCTTCGCCATCGTGGACGGCGTAGCCAAGCCGCTGTTGCAGCACGCCCGCCCAGTAGTCGCCCTTCACGGTTTGCGACGCACCGTTCGCGTCCAGAAACACCCCGGGGTCGAAGACGCCTGATCGCATGTCCTGAGTCGGGACGCTTACTAAACCGGTGCTGGCGCCTTGCACCTGCCGCGTGCCTTGATAATCAGTGAACCAGAACAGGCGGTTCTTGAGGATCGGCCCACCCACGGCGTATCCGAACTGATTCCGCCGCAACTCGCCCTTCGAGGGATCGAAGAAGTTGCGCGAATCGAGCTTGTCGTTGCGAATGAATTCAAAGCCCGTACCATGGAATCCGTTGCTTCCCGACTTAGTGATGGCATTCATCACGCTACCGCTGAAGCGCCCATATTCAGCGTCGAAGCTATTAGTGATAAGGCGGAACTCCGCGATGGAATCCAGGTTCGGAATCACGGCCGCGCCCAGGTTGCGGCCCTCGCTGACGTCTCCACCGTTCACCAGAAACGCATTCGCGGTTTCGCGCTGGCCGTTTACAGAAACGTTGCCGGCGGACAAGCCCCCCGACACCGGACGATCCTGTTGCATCGACCCAGCCGAGGCCGGTGCTACGCCCGCTTGCAGCCCCAGTAGATCGACGTAACTACGCCCGTTCAGAGGCAGCGCCAGCATCTTCTTCGACTCAATGACGTCGCCCAATTGCGAGTTCTCGGTCTCCACCTGGATCGCTTCGCCGGTGACGCTGACTTGTTGTTGTACGTTGCCCACCTGCAGCACGAAATCGACGCGCAGCTGGTCGTTGACCTTCAATTCGGTGCCCGTATTCACTGCCTGCTGGAATCCAGGGGCGGTAGCCGTGATCTTGTAGGGACCAGGCGGCAGCGCCAGGAGGCGGTATTGGCCGTCCACGCCGCTGGTGGTTGATTGTGTGTAGTTGGTTTGAGTGTTCGTGACTTCAATCCGGGCCCCACGGACCATGGCCTCCGTACTATCGCGAACATTGCCCAGAATAGAGCCGGTGACGTCGGCAAACACGTGACCACTGAAGATAGTGAACACCAACAAGGGTGCGAAAAACGCCGAGCGCATGTGCATCCTCCAAGGCGGGAATCTGTTGCAGGATGGTGACACGAAAGGACGCGCAGAGTCAAGTCAATTTTGGACGCTTGCGCCCTGCGCGCCTGGATCTAAAAGGTCAATTTACGACCGTCACGCGATGATCTGATCGTGTATTTGGCCCGCCACATCCGTGAAACGAAAATCGATAGTTAAGTCCATACCTAACCCCCGCGACGGTGAGGGAGGTCGAGTAGACGGTTGGCGGCCAAACTCGTACCCTGCACCTGAAACCACGGACTCAGCTAGCGTAACCCGACTATTTCGCCGCTGGCGTCCACATCCATGTGAATGGCTTGCGGCTCTTTGCCCAACCCGGGCATGAGGAGCATGTTGCCGGCGATGACGACGACGAAGCCGGCTCCGGCGGCGAGATAGGCTCCGTTGACCGTGAGCGTCCAGCCGGTTGGCGCGCCGGTGAGTTTGGGATTGTCCGATAAGGACGATTGCGTCTTGGCGATGCACACCGGCAGATGACCGAAACCGAGGGCCTCGAATTTCTGCAACTGCTTGCGTGCGGCGGCTTCGAAATAGACACCATCGGCTCCGTAGATTTCGCGGGCGACGGTTTCGATTTTGCCGATGAGGCTGAGTTCCGAGGAGTACAGAGGATGAACTTCGGCCGGATCGCCCGAGGTTACATCGATGACCCGTTCCGCGAGTTCGATGGCGCCTTCTCCACCGCGCGCGTAACCTTCGGTGACGGCGCAGGAAACTCCGCGATCGCGACAGTATGAGCGAACTTCGTCGAGTTCAGCCGCGGTATCGCTATCGAACCGATTGACTCCAACAACGACCGGCACCCCGAACTTGCGCAGGTTAGACATGTGGCGGCCGAGGTTGTCGAAACCCTGCGCCTGGAGCGCCCGCACGGAGGCCACAAGGACGGCGACGGCGGGACGGATTCCCGATGAGGGCATCACGACGTCGAAGTACTTCTCAGCGCCGAGGTCGGCGCCGAAGCCACATTCATTGACCACGAATTCAGCCAGGCCGAGCGCCATCTTCTGCGCGATGACGCTGCTGGTGCCGTGGGCGATGTTGGCGAAGGGTCCGGCATGGACGACTGCGGCGGTGTGTTCGGTGGTCTGCACCAGGTTAGGCATGATGGCTTCGTTCAGCAGCACCATCATCGCGCCTGTGCATTTGAGATCGGACGGGCGAACTGGCGCGCCATCGCGGGTGAAGCCGATGACGATGTTGTTGAGGCGGCGGCGGAGATCGTCGCGCGAGTTGGCTAGCGCCAGAATCGCCATAATCTCAGAGGCAGCCGTGATGACGAAGGCCGTTTCGCGGGGGACGCCATTGGCTTTGCCGCCGAGTCCGACGATGACATGGCGCAGCGAGCGGTCATTCATGTCGATGGTGCGCGGCCAGTGGATGTTGTCGATGTCGATGCGGAGAAGGTTTTCCTGATGGAGGTGGGAATCGATCATGGCGGCTAGCAAGTTGTGCGCCGACGTTATGGCGTGGAAGTCGCCGTTGAAGTGCAGGTTGATCATCTGGCCGGGAATCACCTGGGACTGGCCGCCACCGGTAGCTCCACCCTTCAATCCGAAGACCGGGCCGAGGGAAGGCTCGCGCAGGGTCACGATGGACTTGCGACCCAACTTGCTAAAGGCTTGGGCAAGGCCGATGGAAACCACGGTCTTACCTTCGCCATGGCTGGTGGGTGTGATCGCCGTGACCAGCACCAGCTTGCCTTGCGGCGCGGCAGCACAAGTATCGAGCAGTTCCAGAGGAAGCTTGGCGGTGTACTTTCCGTAGTAGTCGAGCTGAGTCGCTGGGATTCCCAGCCGCTCGGCGATTCCGCTAATTGGCCATTCGAGTGACATGTTTCTCTAGGGTAGCCTGCGCGACACCACGAGGAGGTGCTCACAGGCAAGGACGACCTCGCCGCGCTGGTTGAAGGCTTCACACAATTCGACGACGATTCCCGATTCAGGCTTCTTGAAATCGCGCTTGTCCTTGATCGTCACGCGGGTGTGGATGGTGTCTCCGATAAACACGGGACGGATGAAGCGGAGGCGGTCATAACCGTAGGAGAAGGCTTCGGGATTGACTTCGCCCGCGGTGAGGCCGACGGCGACGGCGAAGATAAGCGTGCCGTGGGCAATGCGCTGGCCGAAGGGCTGTGTGCGGCACCACTCGGCGTCCATGTGATGCGGGTAGAAGTCGCCCGACTGGCCGGCGTGGATGATGATGTCGGCTTCGGTGATGGTGCGGCCGTTCGTAACCCGGACGGCGCCGACGGAGTAGTCTTCAAAGAAAATCGATGTCATTGGCTTAGCCCCAACGCGTTGGTGATGGTGGCGGCACAGGCTTGGAGCGACTTCACGAGAGTGGCGACGTAATTGGCTTCGTTTTCGCCAAATTTCATGCAGGCGATGGCGAGCGCCGCGGAGACGCCGATTTCCGGGCTTCCCATCGGGACCGCGATGTCGCATAAGCCGCCGCGTTCCGCCCGTCGCTCCACGCCATAACGTTCGCGCCTGAGACGGCGGCAGGCCGCAAGAAGCTGCTGGCGTTCGGCGGCGGTCATAGCGGCGTAATCTTCGTCGTGGGAAAGAAGGTCGTCGCGCTCTCCATCGATTAGGTTCGCGAGCAGAAGGCGGCCGGAGTTGGTATGGACCACCGGGAAACGGGCGCCGACATCGAAGGAGATGCGCCAGCGGCCGGGAGCCCCGACGTCGATGAGAACGACGAGTTTGCCGCGGTTGATGACACTGAGATGGACGGATTCGCCGGCGGACTCGGCGAGTTCGCGCATAGGGATTGCCGCCGCACGGAGGAGGCTTTCCAATGGCGTGTGCGTATGCGAGAGCTCGAAGAGTTTCAAGGTGAGGCTGTATTTGCCGGATACCGCATCTTTGGCGACATAGGCTCGCTCTTCGAAGCGGGTCATGAGGCGGAAGACGCCGCTAGCGGTGGTTTGGAGCGTGCGGGCTATATCGGTGAGCGAGAGAGGAACGGGGCTGGCCGAAAGCGCTTCGAGAATATCGAGGCCGCGGTCGAGCGCAGGGACGGCGTAGTTAGGAGGCTTCTTTTTCAAGCGACCTCCAGTTGATCGAGGCGCGCCTGGGCGGTACGCAGCAGCTCCTCGATGGGGGTGGCGGTATTGATGGCTCCGAGCACGGCTTGGTCGATGACTTCGGCGATGCGAGGCCAGGCGGCGAGCCGCGGCATCTCACGGGCATTGTCGTGTAGCGCGGCAAGCTTGTGATAGAAGGGCACCACGCGGTTGACTTCAGCGTCCGCCCATGTGCTGCGGCGACAACCGATGGCGCCCTCAAGCGTGAGTAGCTTGTCCATCTGGGGCGACGCGCAGTGGCGAAGGAAGCGCCAGGCAACGTCAGGGTGCGCGGATGCGGCGGCAATGGACAGGACCCAGTAGACGTTCAGGGAGGCGCAGCGGCCCGGGATGGGGGCTATGTCCACTTTGCCTGAGACCCTGGAACCCTCCATGGTCTCAGCCATGGCGGCGAAGCCGAACCAATTGACCATCATGGCTACTTCGCCGGCGGCGAAGGCGAGACCGGATTTCACTGAGTCGAAGTCGCGTGCCAGGGGATGAACCGCCCTCGAGTCATTGACGATCTGGCGATAGAAGGCGAGGCCTTCGGCGGCTTGCGGCGTATCGAGGCGCAGGACGCCCGCCGCATCGAACAGTTCCCCGCCCCGGGTCCACAACTGGAGACAGAAATCGTAGACGGTGTTGTGGCCATCGGGGAAAGCGGCGAAGACGGTGCCGGAGAGTCCTTGCTGTGGACTGTGGAGCAGGCGGGCGACCTGATGAAACTCGGCCCACGTCTGGGGCACGCGCAGACGCGCCTCTTCGAAGAGATCCTTCCGAAAGATGAGACATTCCGGACCGTCGTGGTACGGCAGACCGAGCACCGCTCCCTCCACGGTATGCAAGCGGAGGAGCGAAGGCGCCCAGCCATCGGGGTATTGCGATGGGGGATCGGCCGCGAGCATCGGAGCGAGGTCGAGGACTCGCCGGGACGCGGCGAGCGAGGCGATCCAATCGGTATTGACGAAATGAACGTCCCAATCGTCACTGGCGAGCGACTCGCCGAGAGGGTGCAAGTCCATGGGAACGGCTTCCAGGCGCAATCCGGTATTGGCCTCAGCGTCAAACGCGGCCCACTGTTTCGCAATGGCCGATTCGAACGGACCGAACTTACGGACGGCGATGCGGAAGGATTCTGGGCGGCTCATCGCTTCTCCACAAGATGCGCGAAAGCCGCTGGGTCGCGGTATTTAACGGTTTGCAGATGCTCGCAATAGAGCACGAGTTCGCCTTGGCCTTTGAAGACTTCGTAGGAAACCTTGACGAGACCCATAGATTCGTAGCGAGGTCTCTTTTCGAGGTGGGTTCGAATGGTGTAAATCGTGTCGCCGATGAAGACAGGCTTGATGAAACGCAGGCGGTCATAACCGTAGCTGAACGTGTTGACGTTGTTGTGAGCGACAAGACCGAGGCCAACGCTAAAGACCATGGCTCCGGCGACAAGGCGCTTACCAAAGATACCTTCCTCGCGGGCGAAGATCTCGTCGGCCACATAGGGGTGCATGTCGAGGACGAGCGCATTGAAAGCCATGGATTCACCTTCGGAAATGGTGCGCCGAATGGAGCGGGTCTTGGCGCCTACTTCGAACTCTTCGTACATCCAGGTCTCAGTGTTGAAGAGAGCGATTTCCTTGTGCTTCTTGGGATCGGGATTCGGGTTCATGAATTGGCTCCGAGATTGAATTCCTCGAGGATGGCGGCGGTGTGCTCGCCGACACGGGGCGCGCCCTTCGGGCTCTTCAGCAGTTGGCCGTCAATGCGGATGGGGCAGCGCGTGGTGGGCAGACTGATGCCATTGCCACGGGTGACGGTCTGGACAAAATCGAGTACCTGGAAGCCCTCATGCTTGAGCAGACGAGACCAGGTGAAGACGTCGGCACACCAGATATCGGCGGGTTCAAGGAGGGTCAGCCAGTGCTCGGTAGTGTCAGTAAGGAGAAGGCCGGCGAGGATGCGCTTGATACTGTCGCGTTCGGCGAAGAGCGATTTGCTGTCGGCGTAGGCGAGCAGTTCGGGACAACTTAGTAACTCGCCCAGCCGCACCACGGAACCCATGGCGAGAGCGAGATAGCCATCTGAGGTTTTATAGATACCGTAAGGCGCGCCGAGGTAGGCATGGGCTCCGCTGAGGGCGCTGCGTTCGGGGAGCTTGCCGCCGTCGTTCAAATGGGTGGTGAGCACTTCAAACTGGAAGTCGAGCGCGGACTCCATGAGGCTGACTTCGACGTAGCCGCCCTTGCCTGTGATGCCGCGGCGCACGAGGCAGGCGAGCAGACCCTGGACGAGGTGGGCTCCGGCGAACATGTCGGCGATGGCGAGTCCGAAGGGGATGGGTGGATGATCCGCGTCGCCATTAAGCCAGGGCATGCCGGACATACTTTGGGCGAGCAGGTCCTGGCCGGGTTTATCCTTCCAGGGACCGACCTTCCCGTAGCCTGTGACCTCACCATAAACCACCTTCGGATTCTGTGCGGCGACGGCGTCATAGTGGAAGCCGAGTTTCTCCATCACGCCGGGGCGGAAGTTCTGAATGACGACGTCGGCGCGCTTCACCAGGTCCCATACGATGGCCCGGTCAGCGGGTTTCTTCAGGTCCGCGGCGAAGCTTTCCTTGTTGCGGTTGATGGTGTGAAAGAGCGTGCTGTCGCCGTCGAGTTCGAGGTTGGAGACGTAGAGTTGACGGCACAGGTCGCCACCCTGCGGGCGCTCGATTTTGATGACGCGGGCGCCGAGGTCGGCGAGGCGGAGCGCGGCGGCCGGTCCGGCGAGGAACTGGCTGAAATCGACGACGAGGAGTCCATCGAGTGGTCTCATGACTTTCTCCGGGAGGACAGATAGATTTCGTTCATGGTGTCGAGAAGGCGAGAGGCTTCGATGTTCTCTGTGAGGTAGCGATGGACGAGCGGTGAAGCGTGGTCCTGGAAATCGAGATAGCCATCGTAGCGGGGACGCAAGTAAGCGTTGTCGAGTGTAGGCAGGGTATCGAGGAAGAAGCTGTTCGAACGGCGATTCACCTCCAGGTCGAGCCAAGCGGCGCGGTGTCCCGGTTGGCCGCCAGAGTCGAAGTAGACGGTGGACTGGCATTCGGGCGAGGCCACGTACTGGCAGTAAGCCATTGCCGCTTCGATGTTGCGGCAGCGTGAGGAGACTGCCACTCCCGCTCCTCCGAGTGTAGACCGGAGTGGGCGTCCGTTGAGACTTACTAAGTTGGTGTAAGAGAGCAGATGCCGGCCATAACCGCAGCGGCCATAGTTGGAGTAACCGTAGGCGAAGGGGCAGAGCGCGGCCTGGTCTGTGTTCGCCAGGAGGTCCCAGGTAGCGATGGGGTTGCGGCGCAAACAGTCCGGAGGGCAGGCGTGGATCAGTTCACGAAGCAGGCGAAGGGCCTCCGCTCCCACGGTTTCACCGACGACGGCCGTTTCGGTTTGAAACGGTTCTTCGCCCAAGGCGACGCACATCATATAGAAGTTCATCAGCGTGTCGATGGGGATGGCCGGGAGGACGACGAGTCCGCGGCGCGCCAGATCCATGAGCTGTCCCCAGTCTGAGGGCAACTGCACGCCGGCTTGGGTGAGCAGATCAGGCCGGTAGCCGCATACGGGCGTGGCGGCATCTGTGGCGAGACACCACTGGTGGCCGCCGTAAGTGTAACTGGGGTGAGAGACGCCGACGGAGTTCGACATCTGGGCGGCGAGGAACTCGGGCGGTACGTGGGCGTCGAAGGGGAGCAGCACGTCGTGCGTGGCGGCATAGCCGGCGAAGGGATGGTCAATCACGAGGAGGTCGTAGCGCTCGGCGAGTTTCTCAATGGGCGAATCGGCGAACTGCTGGAGGGAGCGTTTCTCCCAGCGGATTTCGATTGCGGGATGCAGTTCGGAGAAGCGCTGCGCGGTGGCGAGCATGGGCAGGTAGCCGCGCGTGTGATTCCAGGTGATACCGGTGAGTTCAATCATAGGAAACTGTTGTTCCTTGGGAGGCGCTGGACTGGTAGGCGGCTTCGACGACGGCCATGGTGCGCCAGGCGTCTTCGACCGAGTGGGGGACGGTGGTGCTTGAGCCGCCGGCATAGCACATCAGCGCTGCCATACACCCGGAGAAGCCGTCGGGAAACCACGTTCCCTCTAACGGCACGCTGACCCAACTCGCTGGTGTGCCCTCTTCCAAGACGCAGTATTCGAACTCGTCGGTAACGCCTTTGGGATAGTCCATTAAGAGGCCAAGAGTAGTGCGAATAGCGCCGCGGGCGCCTTCCCATTTGACGTAGCTCTGCTGGTGGCGTGGGCCAAATTCATGATCGTGGTTGACGTTGATGGTGGCGCGAACGGAGTCGCCGTATCGAAGGATGATGCTGGTTCGCGTGGAAGCGATGTGAGGCCGTTTGGACTGCTTGGCGGTGTGGGCCCACACAGAGCCTGGGTCGGCGAGGAACGAGCGTATGAGGTCGACGTAGTGGACCGAGTGATACAAGATTTCAACTCGGGGGATCCCGTTGAGAAAGGTCCACAAATGCCACGGGGTGTAGACGTTGATGTGGACTTCGAGGTCGTAGATCTCTCCAATGACCCCCTGTTCGATGAGGCTGCGCGCGGCGAGGATGTTGGGGGCGTAGCGCAGTTGGAAGTTGACGGCGGCCGTAAGACGGCGGCGGCGGCACACGTCGCGAATCGCGGTTGCCTGTTCCATGGTTTCGCCCATTGGTTTCTGGAGGAGAACGGTGGCTCCGTGGGGCATCTGCCCGAGGATTGGCAGGAAGGCGGACGCGGGCGTGGCGATGTCGAACACGGCCCCAGCGGGCGCATGTTCTACCAATTCGGGAATAGAGGCGTAGACGCGAGGGATGCCGGTGCGCGCGGCGAGGGCATGGGCACGGTTGGCGTCGAGATCGAAGATTCCGGCGACGGGGAAATGGGCTTTGCGGTAAGCGGGCAGGTGCGCGGTTTCCACAATGCCGCCGGCGCCGATGATGACGATGGGCAAAGGTCGCGCGGGCATGGGCGTTTGCTGCCGGATGGTCATGGCGATGCGGTAGTCTTCGAGTTGATTATTGTCTGCGAAAGATGTTTTTGTCAATAAAATGCCTTTCAGGCAGCCGGAGAGAGAACGATTGGGTTCGATTTTTCATTTCCGTTCATGCGGCGAAGCTCTTCCAGGCAGACGGTGAGAAAAGGGCTGTCCACGTATTTGCGCCGTTCCGCTGCGGGAGCGGAGGGTACCGGAATCGGGCTTGGCATGGGCTGGGCGTTGAGCATGATCTCGAGGCGCGCTTTGGCTTCGTTTTTCATTTTTTCGTTGATGGTCTTCCAGCAGGCCAGACCGAGACCCGCAATGACATAGCCCTCGTCCTCAGGCATGGCTGCCCAGCGATACTGCTGTTCGGTTTGGACCTTGCGGAGTTCGGCGATGGCCTTACTGAGGTGTTTGACGGCCTGAGCACGGGTGCGATGGATGGTGCGGATGGTGGGTTCCAGGTTGGGATCGAGAAGGGGATCGAGACCGGGTTCGCTGACGCGGCTGTCGAGTTCGGCTTCGGCGCGGTCGCAACGGAACTGGAGCCAAGCGGCGCTGAGAGCCTGATTGAAGAAGACGACCTGAATGGGCGTTTCAGGGTTGAGGTCGGTTTGGAGCCCGGCGCGAAGGGCTTCGAATTCGGCGGCAAGGCCAGCGGGGATAGAGACGTCTTTGGAAGTGAGCCCGTGGCTGGTGGAGTTCCGAGCAGCGCGCAGCTTGCCTTCCTCAGTGACGGGGCCGGTGGAGTTTTTAGCGTTGACGCGATTGGCGGTGATTTGCGCGACAGAGGCCATGAGTTGGGATCCCTTCGGTGATTCAGATTAGTTGGTCCACGGCGGGACCTGACTTCGAGGGAAAGATAGCAGCGGGAGTTTCAGATCCGAACGGTGGTTTTTGGAAGTTATTGATGGGGTGGGAGAAAGATATGTTTTCGACGGGGACTGAGGCTAGTGAGAGAAATCGGGGTCCGCCGATGAGAGCGAGGTGGGCGCGCTGGAGACGGTGGTTATAGCGCGTGGTGCAGCCTCACCGGTCCGAGGAGGCCGGACGGCAGAAGACGATCTCCCTTCTTGACCATGGCCGCTCCGGTTGTGAAACGCTGGGTGGGCGGCAGGGCGGCATCTCCGATGAGGCGGTTCGTCCACATGTTGACGATATCGATTTCCAGGAGATTATTCGCTCCCTGGAGTGCTTCGGTGATGTCGATGCGATAGGGTTTGGTCCACAACACTCCCAGCGTCTTGCCGTTTAGCCGGACTTCGGCGAGGTCCCCGATCTCACCAAGATCGAGTAGTAGCCTGCTTCCCGGCCGTCCGAACGCTTGAGGTAATTGAAAGGTCTTCTGATAGGTCGCGGTTCCGGAATAGTATTTAAGGCCGTCTTCCGGCCGCTTCGTCCAGTCTTCGAGGGTTTGGAATACGACCGAGGCCGGACCGCCCCACTTAGGGTCGAAGTGCACCGTCCATGGGCCAGTCAACTCGACCGATGAGGAAATCGCAGGAAGGTTCGGTCGCCTTGTCTTTGGCAATGCGGCGGCCTTGCGAAAGATGACAAAGAACGACTGGTGGGGAGCAAACGTCAGCGGCAGCACCGTCCGTCCGTGTTCGTGACGGAAGTCGCCGGCGTCCCAGACACGGCCGGTTAGTGGATCGAGGATCTCGGGTTGCAGTCCGACAATTCGGAACAAGCACTGCACTTTCCTCTCGGCGTTTTCGAGGTTCGCGACGAAGTATATGTCGGTACCCTCCGAGCGACGGTGCGTGAATCGGATTTTGAGTCCTTGAGCAGGCTCTCTGATTTCAAAGTCCGGGGACACATTCATCTCACTGAGCAAAGCGGAAGGATCCTTACCCCAAACCACGCGGCCTTTTCCGAGGCGGCGATCTCCAGTGGAGGTGCCTCCCGGGGCCCAGATCTCGTCAGCCAACGCTGTGACGCGCTGGTCGGACTGCGGCTGGCCGCTGAGGCCCACGGATCGCAGCGGGCGATTTCCCAGTACGGTGGCTCCCGCCTCGATCAACTCTTTGATCTTGCGCAGCACCGGGAGGGACATCTCACGCCGTTCCGGAAGAACGAGGAGCCGGTAGCTCATGCCATCCGGTAACAGTATCCGGCCGGGGGCGGCGGAAATACGGTTCAGCAACACATCCGCATTGATGGCATCGAAGTCATATCCGGCGGGCAGTGCCGGTTTCAGAAATTCTTTACTGGGGACAAACTGAGTGGCGCCTTCGGCGTTGAGATAGACAACGTCAGCGGCGAACTGCCCTTGCTGCAGCAGGTACTCGCAGCGGGACAGATAGTCGAAGAAGGCTCCGCTCTGTTTATGCCAGGTGATGTGGCGGTTGAAGATTTCGTAACCCGCGGGATTTGCGCCGGGAACCTCGCTGGTCTGACTGCTGGAACAGAAGATGACGCACTGTTGCAGCCCGTCGCAGAAGGCCTCATCGCCGAAGGGTTTCATCACCGCCGGGTAGCACTGGTAGGCTGGCAGCCATGTGCTGAAGGCCTCTGCCTGCACGAGTTGCTTGCCATAGATATGAGCCGCAGAGGCAGCGGTGCGGACCGAATTGCAGAAGTGAAAAAACTGCGACATGATCGGCGTCGCAGTCCAGAATTCACCTTGCGGCACGTCATCCTGCCCAAATGCCTGGAGGCCGTCGATGTGGGGGAAGGGATATGTTCCGTAACCGTTCTCGTGATGGCTTTTCAAATTGTACTGATGAGTCAACTGCTGGAGGCGGGCGTAGTACGCGGTGTACAGATCGGCGATGCTTCTGCGGAAATCCCAGAGGAACCGATTGGAGACTTCACGGCTCTCGACGATTCTTTGCGCCAGAATTGGGAGGTAAGGGAGGATGTCATATCCGCGCCGCTTTCGGAACTGCTCGCGGAAATCGACAGTCCAGTTGGGTAGCTGGCCGTGGTCGTTGACCCCGCACTCGTAGCTATCGAGGTGCACGCTAGTGAGGGTGGTGCCCGCGAGCGCGCCGGCGATGGCTACGACCGAACGGACCTCAGTCGCGACGTTCGCATCGGCGGAAGCGGTGTTGAACACGTCGAGCATCTGGCTGCAAGGGGAGTGCAGCTCACAATCGCTACGCGGCGGGATCACGGTGGAGCCAAAGCGGAGGACGGTCCATCGTCCCGCGGGGACTTCCCAACTTAGTGCGCCATGGCCTTTCATGTTAGCGGCGAGGTCGATGACAGACCCGCTGCGGACATCGAAGTCGTCGCCTGGATGCTCGTCCGACAGCACGCTGGGACCCTCTTTCGGGTAGTCCCAAAAACCGCGATTACCCGATTTGAACGGCCACCATTTGAGGCCGTGGCGTGAATAGGGCTCATCGCCTTCGCGTAACAGCCATGCCTCGGCGACCTTAATATCCGGCACATGGGCGGAGTGAATCAGCAGACGAAATCGCGAGGAGGTAGTGCGGGGAAAGCTCAAGCGTTTTGCCTCACCGATTTCCATGGTGAAGGTGAGGACGGTCTGGAGTTTGCCGTCCTGGGAGGCCTGTAGTTCACACTCGCGGGGCCCGCCGTCCGGAGCCGGTGCGATGTAGAGTCCCACGGCAGGCAGCATCTCGCCAAAATAAAGATCGAGCCACGCCGGCTTATCTGTGGTTGGTGGAACGGTAGGATCAGCCCGCCAGTAACTCTCGGGATCGCGGTCACAAACAAAGGCCGAGGGCCAGTTCCACTCACCAACATATCCACCCTGAGTCGAACTGGCGGTGACAGCGGAGGGCGTGACGGGTGCTGAGTCTTTCTCGCGAACCGCCACCACCGCCACATCCTCGTAGTAGCGGTCCACGGTAAGCGGCACGGGCAGGAGAATGTCGGCTGTTTGAGGTCCCTGAACCTGGGTCTCCGAATAGACCAGACGCTTCGCTGCGATGTCGGGTGTAACCCACGTGCCATCGGTATTCAAGCCAGTGGCAATGTTCGCGTTGACGACCAGACCGAGGCGGGCGGCCTCAGCGAGCAGAAAACGGAAGTCCTCATTCCACGATTGGCTGAGCCTGTCCACCTCACCGCTGTAGAGCATGAGGCCGCCCACGCCTCGACTTTGGAGTGCTTCGAGATCGGTGGTGAGGGCTTTCCTATCGCGGTGATTGGACCAGAGAAAGAAGACCCATGGCTTGGCCGATGGTGGCGGCGCGAGAAAGCCGGCGTTGAGCTGATCCGGTATGGTGGTGTCAGAGAGCGCTGTTCCCTGCGCCAACAATGTGGGGTAGGCAGCGAATAGCCCGGCTGTGGTCTCGAGAAATGTCCGGCGGTCGAGAGATGGCTTCTGTGGTGTATTGTCCACGAACGTGACTCCTGTAGATCCGGTGGCCGATGCTCGCCCTCTTCAAGGATATAGTTCTCGTCGTTTCGTTGCGCTGACGGTTAAACCTGCAGCATGGGCGTTCGAAGATCCTTGCCAACGTGAAGGCAAGCGCATCGTCGACGCGGCACGTTGAGTACGTGCGCCACGATCGAGTGTTCTGGGGCATACAGGGAAGAACCAAGGTTCAGGGGCAGATGGGGGAGCGTGTTAAACTCGTCGGTGGAGCGTTTTCTGCAGAGCAGGTCGCTGGTCCCTAATATTTGATCCAACAATCAATGTCATGGAGGCCGACTAGTTTCGCACTGGTGCGCAAGCTTCGGGCGGTTACCGCAGCGGAGAAGCCTAAAGGTGCTCGAAGGCCTCCGCCCTGGTAGTTTGGGGTCAATGACGGGGGCCGGTCACGGCCGCGTGGTGCGCTCCATCTTCTTCCCCTGTGAAGGCTGATACTTCCGGATGAATCTTTTGTTTATCGGCGATATTTTCGCCTCTGCCGGCCGCGGTATTGTCGCCGATCGCCTGCAGTCTATTATTTCCGAACAGCATATCGACCTCGCCATCGCCAATGCCGAGAATTCGGCGGGCGGATTTGGCATCACGCCGCTGGTGGCGCAAGAGCTATTTTCCATTGGACTCGATGTGCTGACGAGCGGAAATCATATCTGGGACAAACGCGAAATCTACGACTATCTGGACCGCGAACCACGGCTCCTTCGTCCAGCCAATTACCCGGAAGACCTGCCGGGCAAGGGTTCGCTGGTCATCCGGGCGCGCAATGGCGTGGAGTGCGCCATCCTTAACCTGCAGGGCCGCACCTATATGCCGCAGACCGACGATCCGTTTCGGAAGGCCGATACGCTGCTGGCGGCGATCCCGGAAAGCGTGAAAGTCCGGTTGTTGGACTTCCATGCGGAAGTGACCAGCGAAAAGCAGGCCATGGGATGGCACCTGAATGGCCGTGTGTCGGCGGTGCTGGGGACGCACACGCATGTGCCGACGGCGGACAGCCGGATTCTCTCCGGAGGCACCGCTTACCAGACCGATGTCGGCATGACGGGGCCGTACGATTCCATCATCGGCGCGGTGAAGGAAAACTCGCTGCGGCGGTTTACTACCGCCTTGCCGATCCGGTTGGAGGCAGCCAAAAACGGTGTGGAATTGCACGCGGTAATCGTGAGCGTGGACGAAACCACGGGCAAAGCGACCGGCATCGAGCGCTACTCGGTCCAGTAACCGCTACTGGAGCGGACGGGGGCGATAGTCGAAGGCCGTATCGGGGAGTTGCAGACCGTACGTCCTTAGCTGCTGCGCTCGTGTAACCACGGCCGCGCCTTCCAGCAAATTCAACGCCATTTGCACTACCGTTCGATTGGCGGGTTCGGCTAAGAACGAGCCGCGGGTCCAATTGTTGAACGATCCCATAGCGGGGCCGCACCAGATCTGATAGTCGAGACGACGGCTCGCTTCGCCGCGCACGGCCCAGTGGCTGGATTGCCCGACGTAGGCACGAAACACCAGAGCCATTTTGTATTTCGAATCGGCGTTCGCCTTTTCCAGCTGGCGGGGATCGCGCTCGGCGAAGAATTTAGCGGTGCTTTGCCAGATCTGATCGAGCGGTTCGCGGAAGATGTCTTTTTCGATCTTCTGGCGGATTTCGGCGGGAATCTGCTCGATGGCGTCGTACTTCATGTAGAGATCGTAGAGCTGGGACGCGCGGCCGGCGAACATGGTGCCTTTGCGCAGAACCTGAACACGGACTCCCATTTCGAACATGTCGGGTGAGGGGGCCATGGCGACATCGGCGATGTCGGCCTGGGCGAGCATTTGCTTGGTGAAGTCGGAGGTTCCGGCTTCCACGGCGGCCTGGTTGATGGAACCGGTGAGGACGAAGGCCGCGCCAAGGGCGAAGGCTCCGGCGACGGCGTCGGGCGTGCCAATGCCGCCTCCGCAGCCGATGCGGACGGGTCGCGTGTAGCCGTATTTGGCGGCGAACTGGTCACGCAGGGCGCGGATGGTGGGGAAGAGGGCGACCAGCGGGCGGTTGTCGGTGTGGCCGCCGGAATCGGCTTCCACGGTAATGTCTTCGGCCAGCGGAATGTGCTGGGCGAGGCGGGCTTCTTCGGCCGTCAACAGGCCCTGCTGGACGAGGGCGGCGACGACTTCCGCAGGCGCTGGCGCGAGGAACTGGACGGCGACTTCGGGCCGCGAGAGCTTGGCGAAAAGATGGTTGACGCGGACGATGTTGCCGGCGGGGTCAGTGTGCAGGCCGCTGCAGGCGTAGCGGACCACGGCCGGGGTGATGCGGAGGTAGGCCGAGGCATCGACGCGGCGTACACCGTGGCGCAGGAACATGTCGGCGATCCCCTCGCTGGCCTTGAGCAGCACGTTGCCGAC
>JBDTMC010000011.1:0-38637 GCA_039934475.1 Bryobacteraceae bacterium
GGGAGGAAATTCGTGCCTGTACCAATTTTTCCGGCACACGGCGTTGCACCACGGGCTGCTATCTGAGAATCAATCGCCATAAAAAAAGTATGGCAGAAACGGTCCAAAAGCCGTCTCTGCCACGATGCTCCCGTCTTCTTGCCTGCTTACCAGTCGAAGCGGGCGCCAAGTTGTACGGAGCGTCCCGGTAACGATCCCGTGATCACCCCGAAGTTCGTATTCCCAAACTGCGTATTTGGCGCATACAGGTTCGTGTGGTTGGTGAAGTTATAGAACTCGGCGCGAATCTGAAGGCGCCGTGACTCACCTCCCAACGGGAAGTTCTTCTGCAGTGTCGCGTCCAGGTTGCGCAGGTCTGGCGAGCGCAGGTTCGGCATCGTGCGCGGTACGGAGCCGAACGTAAACGCCGCCGGTTGCACAAATGCCGCAGTGTTGAACCACTCGTCCAGCGTCGGATTGCTGACATGCGGATCGGCCACCTGATTGGGTCGCTGATTGCCGCCGTAGGAGTTAGTATTGTTAGACGTCGTCGTCATCGCCAGAGGGAAGCCCGACTTCAGCGTCATTACACCCGATACCTGCCAGTTCCCGATGATCCCGTTCACGATCTTGTTCGAAGGCGCGAGCTTCTTCTTCGTGCCTACCGGCAATTCGTAAATGAAGCTGCTCACGAAGCTCTTCGGAATATCGTTCGACATCAGCGACTTTTCCAGCGACGTGTCGTACCAGTTGCGAACGCCCTGCGCGTTGCCGGCTGCCCACCCTTCATTGCCTTCCGGTGTTGCCAGATACTTTGAGGCCGTAAATGTCACCAGGAACTGTAGCCCCTGTGAGAAACGGCGGTTCAGTGACAGGTTCAGGGCTTGGTAAGTGCTCATGCCAGAGGGCGGCTGTACGGCGCTCACGCTGTCGAACTGCGGGTAAGGCCGCAACAACTGGCCGCGTGGTATCGTCGGTCCTGATAGCGGTCCAACGGCAATATGCCCATAGAACGGATTCGCCACAGGATCGTTCAGCGTGTTTCCAAGCGATAAGTACGTCGGATCGAGCGAATTCATTTCGAAGCCGGCGTACAGCAGCTTCACGCCGTGATTGCCCACGTACGACGCTTCCAGCACCGTCTGCGGTAGCACTTCGTACTGCAGGCCGTAAGTCCACTGTTCTACGTACGGAGTTGGTCGCCCTCTCAGCACGGCATTGGTACTCTGGCCAACATTGGTCAATGCCCCGGCAGCCTTCCCCGCCGGCAACAGCAGTCCCTTCGGAAACGGATTGCGCAGCAGGTCGGTCGGTGTTATCCCGTCTACCGATCCCACATACGGGGTGCTCTGTGTGAACCCGTTCATCGACAGGCCTTCGTAGTCGCCAAACTCGATAGCCGGAGTGTAGAACAGTCCGAAGCCCGCTCGCATTACCAACTTGGTCATCGGATTGTAAGTGATTCCGATACGTGGCGCCCAGTTCGTGTGTTGTGAGTTATACACACCCCTCTGATTGCCGCCGCCCGTATACTCCAGTGCGCCGTTCAGGTTCATACCTACAGCGTCGCTAATAGGGTTCTTATTCAACGTCCAATACGACAACCGGTCGAATCGATCCGTCGGCGCCGTCTGGTAGTCGTACCGCAGGCCCAGATTCACGGTCAGGTTGCGTTTCAGTTTCCATTCGTCATTGGCGTACCAGCCAATGAGGCTCTTTTGATACGAGGCCAGTGCGTTCAACGTGATCGCGCTGCTGTTGTTGCTACCGGTTCCAAGCAGGAATGAAGCCATCCCATTGCCGGTGTTCGGATCGCCTGCGGTCGCGCTAGGTCCTTGTGTCATGCCCGGCCCAAACGTGATATTCAGTTGCGATGAGTTCGCCGTATTCAGCCTCAGATCTACTGCCATGAAGCCGAATGAGAAGGAGTGGCTGCCTTTCACCTTACTCAGGTCGATGCTATATGTGCGCGCTTCGCGAGGCGTCGCGTTTAAGCCTCCGGAGCCCAGGCTATTGTAATTCGTAATGTTGAGACTCGGGAACGCGCCCGGACCCCCAAACGAATCCAGAACATTCGGCAAGCCCAGCGACGACGGATTGAACGGTACCCCTTGTGGCTTACGCCCTTCCACCCAACGCCCGATTCCTGCGTTGGCGTTCAATACCAGCGTCGGTCCAATGGCGAATGAGTATCCTAACGCGCCGTCAAAACGGTTGTTCGGCGCCAGTGTGCCATTGCCGCCCGGGTTGTCTGAGCCAAAAAACTCCCCCGCCAGTTGCTTGAATTGCCGCTTCTGCGACCATCGTCCGAACAGCCGCTGGTTGTCGTTGATGTTGTGATCCGCGCGTACCGTGTATTGGTCGCTATCGGTTGGCAACCCCGCGGCGCCAACGAAATTGTTGGTTCCCGTGCCTGCGGTTCCCGGGCGGTTGGCCGCCGGATAGAACGCTAGCGCCTTCAGTGCCACTGGATCAAATAAGGTGCTTGGGATCTGGTTGCCCGCGAAGGGAGCACGTGTCGGCACCCCATTGATCGTTTGCACGGAGAAGGGATTGTATATCGCGTTCAGCGAACCGTCGGGGTTGAATGTCTTCGAAAAGTCACCTTGTCTCTGCGCGTCGGTCGGCACAGTGGTGATCAGCGTTGTTGGCGTCTGTTGCCGCAGTCCTTCATAGGCGCCGAACAGGAACGTCTTGTCGCGCTGCCGGTACAGTTTGGGGATATACAGCGGCCCGCCGGCGGTGAAGCCGAACTGGTTGCGCTTGAAGTCCGTACGATCCAGGCCGTTCTTGTTGTTGAAGAAGTTGTTGGCGTCGAAGATACTGTTGCGCGCGAATTCAAAACCGCTGCCATGGAAAGTACGGCTGCCGGACTTTGTGATTGCGTTGACCACGTTGCCCATGCTCCACCCATACTGCGGCGAGAAGGTATGTGTCTGAATGCGGAACTCTTGCAACTCGTCAACAGATGGGACAAAAATGATGCCCGCCCAGTCTCCGGCGCCGTTCCAGTGGCCGTCAAGCAGAAACGCCGTTGTGCCAAACCGGCCTCCGCCGAAGTTGAAGAACGCGATGTCCTGGTCCGCGTTGCCCTGTGACCCGGAGGGGTTCAACGCCTGCACTTGCGCGCTATTGTTTACGCTGGAATCCAGCGACACAAGCCCAAATACGTTGCGTATATTCAACGGCAGGTCGATCACCTGTTTGCTGGTCACCTCTGAGCCCAAATTCACTGACCCTGTGCTTAGCATCGGTGAGCTTGCCTCCACCTGCACCGTCTGTGTTACCGTTCCTAGCGCGAGGGAGAGGTCGATTGTCGTAGCCTGCCCCACCGTCAGTAGAACTCCCGATAGCACCGCTGCGCTGAATCCTTCCTTTTCGATTTTGATCTGGTACGTTCCAGGCGGCACTAGCGTGAATGTATAGGCGCCTGTGTCGGAAGTCGTGGCAACACGAGTGAAACCCGTTTGGTCATTTGATAAAGTAACTTTGGCCCCCGGAACGGCTGACTTATTGGGGTCGGTAACAGTTCCATTTACCCTGCTGCTAGCCGATTCTCCCTGCCCCCAAGCGGATGTGGCAAACAGCGTGGCCAAAATGGCAAAGATCGCACAATTCCTCAACATGGATCCCCCTCCTTTACGAGACGGCCCGCCGGAACATACACGGATCCGGCGTTCGCAAACCCAAGCAATCGTCAACTAAGACACAGCGCCTGGTCCGTTTTGCGGGGGCACCGCAAAGATTTATTCACATACCCCCTAAAATTCCACCGCAAGATGGTCTTATACTCTGTGGAGGACGACGAATGGCCCCCAAGCCGCTGCTGGCCCCGTGGGGACCTCTATCTGCCAGGGACGAATTGTTGAGAGGATCGGGAAACCATTCCGCGCCCGCGCACGCGTTGCGAATCACTCCGCGCGACGCTCGGAACGAAGCCCCGCCGTCCGCCGTCGCAATTCGTGTCAGCGCTTGTTTCGAGGAACTCCGTGGTCCCGTCTGCGGCTATCTCGCCACGTTCTGCCGCCGGCCCGAAGAAGCTGAAGAACTTATGCAGGAGTCCTTCTTACGCCTCTTCGCGCATCTCGCTGCTGGTAACGATTTGGAAGACGAGAAAGCCTGGCTCTTCCGCGTTTCGCACAACCTCGCCATCAACCATCTGAAGAGACGCGGCTCGCCGCCCCCACCGGACGACTACACGGAACCTGCCGCAACGGAGCCTAGCCCGGAAACACGCATGCTGGAAAAAGAGCGCTCCCTTGGCCTCCGCGCCGCCATCCACAACCTCACAGACCACCAGCGCCGAGTCCTCTACCTCCGCGCCGAAGGACTCCGCTATCGCGAGATCGCGGAGACCCTCGAGATTAGCGTCTCCAGTGTCGTCGATACCATCGCCCGGGCCGTCGAACGGCTGAGAAAGACCTCCGATGGCTCATACTGATTGGCATCCCGATCAGGCGATGCTCCTGCAAGCCATTGATGGCGAACTCGCGCCTCATGCCGCGAAGAGCATGAACGATCACCTTCTCGGCTGTGCGCTGTGCCGCCAGGAATCCGCAAGCCTGCAGCAAACTCTCCACCGCGCATCCCATCTCCTTCACGATGCGAGCCAGCAGCAGTTGCCGCCTTTCGCGCCCAGTCGCCGTGAATTCCGCGAACGCTTGTCGGTACTGGATCGTCAAAGCGCGAGCCCTGCCTGGTGGCGTCGCCGCACTATGTGGCGGGCCTCTGCACTCGTGGCTGCCTCAGCCGCCGCGGTCGCCCTCATCCTCTTCTTCTATCCCGAGCGAACCCTACACACCGTTTCCGCGCGCGACGTGCTGGAGCGTGCCTCCACCGTCAGTTCCCTTGAGGCCTCGCAGGTCGCGCCACCCGCAGTACGCCAGAAATTCCGCATTCGCGTCGGCGCACAGGAAATGACACGAACCATCTATCGCGACCGCCGCGGCCACAAGCAGTGGGATCTATGGAACGGTGCTCGTCTGCCGGCCAGCACGGCGCCTGCCGCTGCGGAGCAGCTTCGCCTTCGCCTCGCCAATTCCCCAATCGATTGGAACGATCCGCTCTCCGCCGATAGCTTCACCCGCTGGTATCTGCGCCACGCCGACAAGCAGCGCGACATCGTCACCGCGGAAACGGACCTCGTATCCGTGCAAGCCACAGCCGTCTCCGGCCCAGTCGTCCATGCCACTCTCCGTCTCCGTGCATCCGACTACCATCCCATCAGCGAGTCCTTATCCTTTGATGACCGCCAGAGCGTCGAAATCTCCGAAGTGGAGTTCGAGGAGTTGCATGACGAACGTGCTCTGGCGCAGTTTTCGGCGCCTCTGTTACCGCAATCACCTCTTGAGAACAAAAGCGATTCCATCGACACAGAACTACAGGCTCGCTCCATCCTCCACGACATCGGCGCGGACCTAGGCGGAGAGATCCAGGTTCGACACACCGCCGGCCACACGGTGGAAATCAGTGGCTTCGCCGGTACCGCACGTCAAAAGACCCAATTGCAGGCAGCGCTCGCTCACATACCCGGCATCGTCACAAGTCTCACCACGCTTGACGACGTTTCTACTCACGAATCTCGCACGCCGGGCACTACCAAACCGGCGGGCAGCGCCACTCTGTCCTTGGGTGACGCGCTCGCTGATCGCATGCCCGATTCCATTGATCGCGAGGCGTTCGCGTCCAAGGCGCTCGATCTCTCACAGATCCTCCTCAGCCACGCTTTTGCCTTGAACCGCCTCAGTCAGCGATATACACCCGAAGAAGAGTTCCACCTGTCGGACGCCGGCCGCGCCTCCCTCCGCCGGATAGCGGCTGACCATGCTGACGCCCTCACTCGCACCGCGCGCATCTTACTCCAGCACATCGGCACGGGATTGGGAACGCCCGACATGTCCACGCTCTCTGTCGCCATAGCCGGCCCGTGGCAGAACCGGAGCGCGGCATTGGTCACCGCAGCCCAACAGTTAGATTCCGGCTTGACCGCCTTCTTCTCCCAACAAAGTGATTCGGCAACCATCGCACAACACAAGTCTGCCATCCCTCCCGAGATAGCCGACCTCCTCACCATGGCCGTCGAACTGCAGAAAGAACTCGCGCCGCTTGGTGCGCCTGCTCAATAGACACTTGCATTCCGCTTTTCGGTGATATTATCGGGGGCAGATCCGGGGTTTGGCCATGATTCGCCTCTTCTTGCTTCTCGCCCTTTGCGCGCATTTGTGTGCACAAGGCGATGGCATTAAAGCGAGCCTCACCGGAACGATTCTCGATGCCGCCGGTGCTGTCGTTCCCGACGCGCTCGTCATCCTCTCCAGTCGAGAAGCGGGCATAGTTCGCAGGTTCACCTCGGATGAGGGCGGGCGCTACGCCTTTCCTCTAATTCCCCCCGGCGACTACCAACTCCGTGTGCAAAAACTGGGGTTCAAGGTCTGTTTGATTCCCGACATCTCTCTCGAGATCGGCCAAGTGGTGACGGTCGATCCCCAACTCACCATCGGCCTCGTCACCCAGTCCATCGTCGTTGAGGAACCGCTCCTCAATCGCGCCGACCCCAGCCTCGGTTCCCGCGTAGGCGCCGCCCAGCTCAAGGAATTGCCGCTCAATATTCGCAATGCCTTTGGTCTCGTAGCTCTGGATTCCAGCGTCAATAATGCCGTGCTATTTCAGGCGCTAAACGCCACCGGAGTCCAAGGGAATGCCGATCAGGACATCGCCTTTTTCAATTTCGGAGGAGGCCGTTTCGGAACCACAGCCTTCCTATTGGATGGCCATTGGAATGGAGCGGGCGATTGGGCCGGCATCATCTTCGTACCCTCGGTGGACGAGTTACAGGAGTTTCGCGTTCAAACTCACACCTTCTCGCCGCAATACGGTTGGAGCATGGGCAACGTCGTCAATGCGATTACTAAATCCGGTAGTAGCAGCTTCCACGGTAGCGCTTTCGAATTCGCCCGCAACAGTGTCTTCGATGCCAATAACTTCTTTAACAACAGGAACGGCCTCGCCCGCCCGGATTTCCACCGTAACCAGTTCGGACTCACCGCCGGAGGCCCGCTCTATCTCCCCAAGCTCTATCGCCAGCGTCACAAAACATTTCTCTTCGGCGCCTACGAAGGCCTCCGACAGCAGACACCCACCACGCTCGTCACCAGCGTCCCCACCGCGGCCCAGAGGCGTGGCGACTTCTCTCAGACGCCCGCTACCATCTACAACCCCTTCGCCACCCGAATCGTGGACGGAATCCCCACCCGTCTACCTTTTGCGGGGAATAAGATCCCTGGCGCTCTCCTCGATCCGGTAGCCCTCGCCACTCTCGCCTACTATCCATTAGCAAATCGCCCAGGCAACACACTTACTGGAGCGAATAACTTCGTCGGTGCCGCCGCTCTACCCACCGACAGCGATCAGTACACCCTTCGTACCGACCACAACATAAATGCCGACCAGCGCCTCTTTGCTCGCTGGTCGCAAAAGCGGCAATTTAAGCAGCTCGCCGGAGAGTTCCTGGGCGCTGACAATCCCGGAGGCAATTCCACCATCGCCCCCAACAACCGCATGGATGGTGCGTTTGGATACTCCATTGCCGTCAGCCCCAGCTTCGTCGTTAGCGCCAACATCGGCTTCGGCCGCTGGGTGGAAGCGCGAAAGCCTCAGGGTGTTCCCTTCACACCCTCGTCTCTCGGATTGCCCTCCACGCTCGATTCCTTCTCCGGTCCCAGTGCCTTTCCCGGTCTCACTATAGTCGGTTACAACAGTCTCGGTTCGGGTGTCCTTAATGCCACTCCCCGCGAAGCCCGCACCCTCAGCCTCGATACCAACTATGTTCATGGCTCCCATCTGCTCTCATTTGGAATGATGGCCGTGGATTTGCGGCTCAACACCGCCAACTCCTCACAACTGGCTCTCACCTTCAGTCCCGGCTTCACTCAAGGTCCCACCGCCACTTCTGCCGACCCTCGCACCGGTTCGTCCATGGCCTCGTTCCTCCTCGGAACCGCTGACAATAACGAGCAGGCCATCACGTGGAACGCCAGCGCCGCCTATCGCAAAACGCTCCTCGGTACTTACTTCAACGACGATTGGAAATTGCGCGGCAACCTTACCGTCAACCTCGGACTTCGCTACGATTACCAGACCGCCCCCACCGATCGATTCGATCGCCTCTCCTATTGGACGCTGCAACCGAACCCCAGCGGAGCGTTGCTCGGTCGCCCCCTCGACGGAGCCGTGGATTTCACCGGCGGTACGAACCCTCGTGGCGTGTACAATGCGCAGAAGACCAACCTCGCTCCACGCGTTGGAATCAGTTACTCTCTGTCGGGGAAGCTCGTCATGCGGGCCGGCTTCGGCATGTTCTACACGCCCGCCATCGAGTTCGGCGATTACCAGGGGCTCTCTCTCAATGGCTTCACCCAAAGCACGCCCTATGTCGGCTCCGTTGATGGCGTAACGCCGAAAGACCTGCTGCGCAATCCTTTTCCGAACGGCTTATTACTGCCACCCGGCAAAGCTCTCGGTGCGCTCACCAACGTTGGGGGCAACGTGAACGCAGTGGAACGCGCCCGTCCCACACCCTATGTCGAGCAGTGGACTTACGGCTGGCGCTACGAGGTCTCCGCGCGCACCGTAGTAGAGCTGAACTACCTCGGCAATCACGGAGTGAAACTCCCCTTTGCCGGATTCCAACGCAATCAACTGTCCCCTGAATTTCTCTCGCTCGGAGAGCGTCTGCTCGATCCCACGCCCAACCCGTTCTTCGGAGCCATCGCCACCGGACCGCTCTCCGGACCCACCATTCCCCTCGGCCAACTCCTCCGTCCGTACCCCCAGTTTCTCAGCGTAACCGGTGTTCAGCCGCCCGCCGGTATGAGCACTTATCACGCCCTCAGTCTCTCCGTAAATCGCCGCTTCTATAGGGGGCTTCAGTACCTCGTCTCCTTCACGGCATCGAAGTACCTCACGAATACCGAGGGTTATGAGAACTGGGCCACCGGAAGCGCTGCCGTCGTCCGTAATTGGTACGACACTTCTTTGGAGAAGTCACTCATGTCCGACGACGTGCCGCGCAGCCTCGTCGGCAGTTTCATCTACGAGATTCCGGCCACGAAGGGCAAACGTGCCCTCGTGGGAGGCTGGCAATTAGCCGGCATCGCAACGCTAAAATCCGGCTTCCCCCTCGCCATCACCACCGTCTCCAACAACACGAACTCCTTCGGAGGCGGCCAGCGTCCGAACTTGGTAGGCGATCCGCACGTCAGCCAACCCAGTGCCGATGCGTGGTTCAATACCGCGGCATTCGCCCAGCCGCCGCCCTTCACCTTTGGCAGCGTCGGACGCACCATGCCCGACCTCCGCGCGCCCGGCATCTTCAACCTCGACCTCACCCTGCAGCGCAATCTATTGCAGACCGCCGAAGGCCGCCGCCTTCAACTCCGAGCCGAGTTCTACAACCTCGCCAACCGCACCAACTTCTACGCCCCAAACACCCAGCTAGGCGATCCCAATTTTGGAGTAATCAACAACGCCATGGCGGCCCGCTCCATCCAACTAGGAGTGAAGTTTTACTGGTAAGCACCGCCCCTTACCAGTCACAGCTTCCCCAACAAACCAGAAGCTTCATTCACCCGCGAAGTCAGCGTCTGCAACACCTGAACCACCGCCCCCACCTGCTCATTAGCCGTCTTCCACTGCCCCAACTCCGCCGGCTCCCGGATGCCAGGTAGCGTCTTCGCCCCATATCCCGTATACTGCCCCGGCGCGCAAATCTGGCTTTTATACCAAGGACGCCCAGGCAATCCGTTCGGCAGCAACAAGGCCCGCTCCGTCTGGTACAACGCGCGATTCAAAGGCTCCAACGCCGCCGGCGAAAGACTCGCCAGCCGTCCGTTCACCGCCTGGTACCGAGTCTCATACTGTGCCGCTGCGGCCTCCAACTTCTCCAATTCGGCCAGCGGAGCCTTCAAGTTCAAGCTACCCTTCTGGTCTGCCGCCAACTTCTCCAACTCCTTAAGATACCCGCCGATCGTCGCCGCCAGCCGCGTAAACTCGAACGGCAGCACCGTCGCATCGGAAAGCCGGAGCATCGAAGTCATCGTCACATCGGAGAGCGATTTACCACCCTCAAAATCAGGATCGGCGAACTTCGTGTACCACGTGACATCGTCGTAAATCGAATGATACACACCGCCGGACGCCGGGAACCCAAAACCCAAGCTCAAACTGGAGATCCCCGTGTGGTGGATAAACGCCACAAAGTCCGACCCCGATCCCAGCGTTCCCAGATGGAATCCCTTAGCGTCCTTCCCCTTCTGAGCCGCCAGCAAAGATCGCTTCGGATCCGCCGGATCGGGAAGGTCCCGCAGGATCTCCTCAAAAAACTCCTCCAGCGAAGGCGACCCGCTCACCCCTAGGGTGCCCTTCGCGTTCGCATCCGAATTCACATAGGCAACCGTCTTCCGGTCCAACTCTTCCTGGTGCTTCTCTACCCACTCCGTCGAACCGACAAGTCCAAACTCCTCAGCATCCCACAACGCAAACTTAATGGTTCGCTTCGGCTGCCAGCCTTGCTTCCGAAGCATCGCCAAAGAGCGTGCCGACTCCAGCAGCGAAGAGGCTCCGCTAATCGGATCGTTCGCCCCATTCACCCATGCGTCATGGTGGTTCCCATACACAATCCACTGGTCCGGCCAGGTCGAACCCGGCATCGTCGCAATTACGTCATAGATCGGTTTCTGCGTCCAGTCGAAGTCCAGCTTCAAATGAACCTCGCCCGCGCCAGGTCCGATGTGATACGTGAACGGCAGCGCCCCTCGCCACTCCGGCGGAGCCACCGGTCCCGTCAGCGATTTCAACAGAGGCTTTGCGTCCTCCCAGGAAATCGGCAGCACCGGAATCTTCATCAGCGTTGTCACGTCTGCCAACGCCAGCCGCTTCGCGTCGCCATCACTCGGCTGCCCCGGAGTCAACGGGTCGCCGACATACAGCGACATATCCATCACGCTCCCGCGCTGCGCGCTTGCCGCCGGACGCCACGGCCCCTTAGGGTACGCGTCGCCATTAAAGTAGCCATCGTCACGCGGATCGGAATAGATTAGACACCCCACCGCGCCATGCTCATAGGCCACCTTTGGCTTCACGCCGCGCCAGCTCTGCCCATACCGCGCAATGACAATCTTGCCCTTGACGTCTATCCCCTGTTCCGCCAGCACCTTGTAGTCATCCGGCACGCCGTAGTTGACGTAAACCAGAGCAGCCGTCACATCGCCCGATGCCGAATACGCGTTGTAGCTCGGAATCTGATCCTTCTGTCCTGACGTCGGATCCTCGGGGATCGCCGGCTCCATCAACGATGCTTTGAACTTCGTCGGAGAGACCAGTTCCACCACCCGCTGTGTGGGGTAGGGAAGCAGCACCTGAAACGATTCCACCGCGACCTCATAGCCCCATGACCGGAACAATCCGGCCGCATACTCCGCCACTTCCCGCGATGCCGGCGAACCGGCGATATGTGGTTTAGCCGCCATCCGTTTCAGGTATTCGCCAATGTTCCGCGCCTCTGGCAAAGCCAGCGCCCTCTTCTCCAAGTGCCGTTGCTGCCCCACCTGCCCTGGGGCAAAACCGCGGATCGACGTCTGGCCCGCCAGCGGCAGGGCGGCGGCCATCAAGAAAGCAATTCGAAATGTCATGAAGCGGGTGTATTCGGTCGTTGTGCAAGGAAGGCGCGGAACTCTTCCGGCTTGCGCGTCAGTCCGGGGAACGAAGCCACCACGGTTTCGTTCCCGTCGATGATGGCGTAGAAGGGAATGGCGACGGTGGAAAACTTCCTCTCCTGCAACTCCTGGTTCACCCGGGAAGCATCATCCGTTCCATCGGTATACAGCTCTAACAGGATGTAATCCTTGAGCGCCGCTTGGATCTCCGGCCGCGGAAACATATTCGATTTCATCCAGTGGCAATTCGTGCAAGCGTACCCGGTGAAGTTCACAAAGATCAACTTGTTCTCGGCCTTCGCGCGCGCCACCGCTTCCGCATACTGGTTCTTCATCCACACCGCCCGGCCTTCTCCCGCTGGAGCCGCGGCGCCTTCCGTCGCAACGGGAACGAACGCATCAAGGTCGCCCAACCGACCTCCAAACATCCCGGGCAGCAGGCTCAGCGCGAAGATCAAAAACGCCGCGCCCGTCAGTGTCCGCCCCAATCCCAGAGGCTCGTCTTTCTTGATTCCAGGCAGCGCCAGGAACCCCAGTAAGTACAAACCGGGCAGCGCAAACAGCACCACCCAGGCCGCCAGGAACCTGTCCCGTGTCAGGAAATTCCACTGTAAGACGAGGTCGATATTACTTAAGTATTTCAGCGTAAACGCAAGCAGTATAAAGCCCATAACGGTCTTGACCCGGGCCAGCCAACCTCCGCTGCGCGGCATTTGATTCAGGTAGGACGGGAACAGCGCCAGGAAAAAGAACGGTGACGCCAGGCCGCTGGAAAACGCCATCATTCCCAGCAGCGGCTGCAATTTGTCGCCCTGCACCGAGGCCGCCAGCAGCGAACCCACAAACGGGCCCACACATGCAAACGACGTCAACGAAAACGTCAGTCCCATCAGCAGCGTCCCGGCAAAGCCACCCCGGTCGGAAGCGCTGTTCAGCTTCGTTAGCAATCCAGAGGGAAGCGTAATCTCGAAGGCCCCCAACAGGCTCAGCGAGAAGGCGAGAAAAATCAGCGTGATGAAGCCGTTCACCCAAGGGTTTGACCCCAATTGCACTACCCCAAACGGACCCAGCACCGCCGTCGTCACCGCTCCCAATCCCGTGAACAAAACGATGATGCCCAGGCAGAAGACTCCCGCCTGGATCAAGCTGTCGCTCCGCTTTCCGGTGTCCTTCTTCAAGAAGAACGACATCGTGATCGGAATCATCGGGAACACGCAGGGTGTGAAGATGGCCGCCAGGCCAAACCCAAAAGCCACCAACAGGAACACCGCTAGATCTTGCTTCTGTGCCGGAGGCGCGCCGGGCGCAGCCACAGCGGTACGCACCACAGCCTCGGTAAATCCCGCCGGAATCACCGGCGCAGCCGTTTTAGCCGCAGCCGGGTCGATTGTAATGGTGGCCGCGGCCGTTTTGGTGCGAGGAGGCAGGCATTGCCTGTCGTCGCACATCTGATACTTCATCTGTGCAGTCACCTCCAGCGGCCCCGCCGCAGCGTTCGCTGCTAGCTCGGCCTGCAGGATAAAGGTAACTTCTTTATCATAGGTTTCTGTGTCAGAGTTAAAGTTCTGATCGAACTTCCGAACTGGTGCAGATTGGTACAATTTCGCCGCCCCGATAGCAGGCGATTCCACCAACTTGATAGTGGTCCGCGTTGGCCCTGGCGGAGTGGTCGGGGAGTAGATGTGCCACCCAGGCTCAAGTGTTCCTTTAAGTTTTGCCTGAATTGTGCTGCCTGGAGGAGCTTTATCCGGCTCGACAGTCAGCGTCCACTGGATCGGATTAAGGCGTTGCGCCGGTAGGATGCTGACAGCTACTAGGAGCAGGCAAACAGCGGCGAAACTAGTCCGCGCTGGCGCCCAATGAGTGACCCAATTCACCGGCGATCCGCCGCGTGATCTGACCTTGGGCGAACTCCGCTGCGACTCGAATTGCGTTCTTGATGGCATTGGCGTTTGACCTGCCGTGGCAGATGATACACACGCCCTTCACCCCAAGCAGCGGCGCGCCGCCGTATTCGGAGTAGTCCAGGCGCTTCTTGAAGTCAGTATAAGCCTGTCGCGAAAGTACATAGCCAATCTTTCGCGTAATCGTTGCCTCCAGGCTCTCCTGGAGCATCTGCTTGATCACATCTACGATGCCTTCGCTCACCTTCAGAGCCACGTTCCCGATAAAGCCATCGCAGACGATCACGTCCACTATCCCTGAATATAAATCGCGGCCTTCTACATTCCCGATAAAATTCAACGGCAGCGTCCGCAGCAGCGCCGTCGCGTTCCGCGTCAGTTCGTTGCCTTTGTGTTCTTCCTCGCCAATCGAGAGAATACCCACCCGCGGGTGGCTGTTGTGGAAAATGATGCGCGAATAAATCGAACCCATCACCCCGAACTGCGCCAGCATCTCCGGCGAGCAATCTACGTTCGCGCCCACGTCCACCAATACCGATGGGTTTCCGGACAGGGTAGGGAAGGCGGATGCCAGGGCCGGCCGTTCCACACCTGGAATCATCCCCAGGCTGGTCTTCGCCGTCACCATTACAGCGCCCGTATTCCCGGCCGACACCACGCCTTGCGCCGTGCCGTCCTTCACAAGGCGGGTCGCCACACGAATGGAACTGTCCCGCTTCGAGCGCATCGCTTTCGCCGCGCTGTCCTCCATGGTGACCACTTCGCTGGCGTGGACAATGCGGATGGGGAGATCGCTCCAGCCGTCGTGCTGGTCAAGTTCGCGCTTAACTATCTCTTCTTTGCCAACGAGGATGACTTGGACGTCCAGCGTGCGAGCGGCTCGAATCGCCCCTTCAACCTCGGATTTCGGGGCGTGATCACCGCCCATGGCATCGACAGCAATGGTCACCATAGGGTGGAGTGATGGCGGCGTAAACCCCTACTCCTGAGCGACTTCGATGACTTCGCGGCCCTTATACTGCCCGCAATGAGGACAGGCGTGGTGGGGAAGCTTCTGCTCGTGGCAGTTGGGACATTCGGAGCGCACTAAAGGCGTCAGTGCGTCGTGGGTGCGGCGCGCGGACGTGCGGCGCTTGGAATGACGTCGTTTCGGATTCGGCATAGCGGTACCTTTCTATTAAAACAAAAAACGATTGGATTGTAATCTTTTTACCGCTGTTCGGCGGGGTTCAGGTTACAGATTCTTCAAAGCAGACCAGCGCTCATCTACCATTTCGAGCCGGCAATCACAGCTACCCTTGTTCAGGTTCTGGCCGCAGTGCGGACAGATGCCCTTGCAGGCCTCGCTGCATATCAACTGCATGGGAAGTTGGAGCAGGATGTGATCCCTCAAAACGTCCTCCAACAAGACGCCGTCTCCCTCGTAAAACGCGATCTCGGCCTCTCCAGCATTAATCCGCACTTCGACATCTTCCGGTGCCGTTTCCGCTGAGCGGTAATAAGCGTCGAAACTCGAATCGATCTCGTAGACCGTCGGATCCAGACAACGGTTGCATTCGGTCTCCATTTGACCGGAAACCCGCCCCCGTACCCGAATCTCCCCTAACGTGTTCTCCAGCAACTCAGCCGTACCATTCACAGCAAGCGCGCCGGTCTGCCGGATGTTGTCCTCAAGAAACTGAATTTCACTGGGTGCGAAGGTAGTGTCGAAATGGATCTTTCGACCCTCCAGATCCTGAATACTAAAGAACAATGCACACCTCCGCCCCTGCGCCGAGACGCAGAACCTCCATTATAGCGAATGTCGAGCCAACAACGTCACCGCGGGCTGGCGAAACCAGGTGTCATACCCGATGATGAACCACCCGATCGGAAATCCGCCCTCGTGCGTCACAACCGCGCCTACGTCCCGCGCCGCCACCGGAACAACAAACGCCCTCTTCAGGACCATTGACTCCCCCGGTCCCAACCTTACGTCGAAGTCCGGTCCCTCTCCCACTCGCCGCCCCTCAAACCGTCGCCCCTCGGCATCCGTCAGATAGACGCTCAAGTTCGTTTCCCGCTGCGACACCCGCCGCGCGCGGCTTGACACTCGAAAGTCCACCCCATACATCTCCGCATCCTTCGTGAATCCCTCCACCGCGACACACCAATCGTCGAAGCACCGCGCCTCCCCCACCGCCGTCACTCGCCTCGGCAAGGCCACCGAAACCACAATCACCGAAACCATATAAGCCGCCGCTACCATCGCCACCCGCGACAACAACCGCCTCGCCGCCGCCCATCGCCCCATCATCGCCATGACAGCCGCCGTGATCAGACTCACCGCGAGTGCCAGAACCAACAATAGAAAAACCAGATCGAAGAGTGTCACAGAAACTTTGTATCACAAAGTACTTCTCAATACAACAGCGCCGCGAGGCTCGCGGATACGCGAGGCTCGCGTACAATAGAAAAACTCTTTCGAGCCACCCCAAATGAAAACCATCGCCCGAGCCTCCGCCCTCTGGCTCCTCCTCTCCTCCCTCGCCCTCTCCGCCACCCGCGGTGTCGAAATCCTCTGGGATCAGTTCGGTGTCGCTCACGTCTACGCCAAGAACACCGAAGGCCTCTTCTTCGGCTACGGCTACGCCCAGATGCAGAGCCACGGCAATCTCATCCTCAAGCTCTACGGCGAATCCCGCGGTCGCGCTTCCGAATACTGGGGCGACAAGAACCTCGAATCTGACCGCTGGGTCCTCACCAACGGCATCCCCGAGCGCGGCCTCGTCTGGTACAACCAGCAAACCCCCGAATTCCGCCGCTACCTCGACGCCTTCGCCGACGGCATGAATGAGTACGCTCGCCTTCACCCTGACCAACTCGACCCCGAACGCCGCCGCGTCCTCCCCATCACCGCAGCCGACCCCGTCATCCACACCCACCGCATCGTTCACTTCGCCTACCTCACCTCGCGCGCCGCCGTCGAATCCGCCGTCACCGCAAAAGCAGCGGCACTCGGAGGCATCGGCTCCAACGCCTGGGCCATCTCGCCCAAGCGCACCGCCAGCGGCAAAACCATGATGGTGATGAACCCTCACCTCCCCTGGCAGGACTGGTACACGTATTACGAAGTTCACCTCAACGCCCCCGGCATGAACCTCTATGGAGCCAGCCAAATCGGCTTCCCCATGCTGCGCTTCGTGTTCACGGACTATCTTGGCTTCACACAAACCGTCAACAGCATGGATGCCAATGACCTCTACAAGCTCACGCTGAAAGACAACGGCTACGTCTTCGACGGCGAGACACGTCTCTTCAAGAAAACCACCAAGATTCTCCGCGTCCGCCAACCCGACGGCACTCTCCGCGATGACAAACTGGAGATCCGCGAAACCGTCCACGGCCCCGTCGTCTGGGATCGCGATGGTCTAGTGCTAGCCCAGCACACCGCCGCGCTCGACCGGCCCTTCCTCATTGAGCAGTACTGGAAAATGGCCACCGCCCACACCTTCGCCGAATACGAAGCCCAGCTCAAGCGCCTCCAGGTGCCCACGTTCAACATCACTTACGGCGACCGCGACGGCCACGTCATGTACTTCTTCAACGGAACCATGCCTCAGCGCAAGCACGGGAATGCCGCCTACTGGGCCGGAATCGTCCCCGGCGATACATCGGAAACGCTCTGGTCCGGCATCCACCGATATGAAGAGCTCCCCAAGGTCATCGATCCGCCCTCCGGCTGGGTGCAAAACACCAACGATCCCCCCTGGACCGCCACCTGGCCCATCGCCCTCGACCCCGCAAAGTTCCCCGCCTACACCACCAACGTGAATCTGCCCAGCCTCCGCACTTCGCAGTCCGTGCGCATGTTGGATTCCGATGCCAGTATCACCTTCGACAAGCTAGTGACTTACAAACTCTCCACTCGCCTCGAACTGGCAGACCGCATCCTCGACGATCTCTTCACCGCCGTCGCCGCCAGCTCGTCCGACAGAGCGAAGCAAGCCGCCGCCGTCCTCAAAGCCTGGGACCGCAACACCGACAACGACAGCCGCGGAGCCCTCCTCTTTGAGCAATTCGCCGCAAAGCACCCGCCCTTCGCCGTCGCCGCCGATCGCCTCAAGCCTCTCACCACGCCCCGCGGTCTAAGGGATCCCGCCGCCGCCGTGAAACTCTTCGAAACGGCCGCCCTAGAAACCGAAAAACTCTACGGAGCCCTCGACGCCAAATGGGGTGACTTCCGCCGTCTCCATCGCGGAACGGTGGACCTCCCCGCCAACGGCGGCCCCGGCGGACTGGGAGCCTTCCGCGTCCTCCAATTCGACAAGCAAAACCACGCCACTTTCGGAGACACCTTCGTCGCCTGCGTCGAGTTCACTAGCCCACCCCACGCCCAAGTCCTCGTCAGCTACGGCAACTCTTCCCAACCCGGAAGCCCTCACGCCACAGACCAACTCCCCTTACTAAGCGAAAAGAAACTCCGCACCGCCTGGCGCGACCGAAAAGAAATCGAGGCCCACCTCGAATCCCGAGACACCTTTTAACCTAAAAACGGGGGTATGAGCGGGTTGACGCTCGCGAAGTACTCACGGGTTCGTATTTCTCGTATCCTACACCGGCTGCCGGCCCCAAGAAGCCAACACCGAGTCCAATGGTCGCAGGGATGAAGGCCGCGCCGAACCAACGGATCGAACCTCCAGGAATGGAAAAACGACGGACCACACGCTGGACGACCGGAGCGGGATATCGCCGCGATTCGCGACGCCTAGCGGCAATGCCTCACGTGCTAGTATTTGATTGTGATATTTAAATCACAGGCGGCCGATAGGGTGCATGGAACCGATCCCACGGAGAGCCAAAAATTACAGGACGGCTGCGGGCAAGAGTCCCTTCAGGGAATGGCTTCAGCAACGGGTCACCGAAGTACGCAATCGAGTCAACATAAGGATCAGACGAATCGAGGAACTCGGAAGCTACGGCGATTTCAAGCTGGTCGGAAACGGAGTGTTCGAATTGAGATTTGACTTTGGGCCTGGGTACCGCGTGTATTTCGGTATCGACGGAGAGGAGATCATTCTGCTCGGCGGCGGAGACAAAAATACGCAACCACGCGATATCAAAAGGTGCCAAGAGTTTTGGGAGGACTACAATGCCTAAGCGAACAAGCTCCTTTCGCGATGACCTGCTAGCCGATCTAGCTGACCCCGAAGAAGCCGTACAGTACCTTAACGCGTCATTAGAAGACTCAGCCGAATTGTTCTTGGTCGCACTGCGCGACGTGGCAGAGGCGAACCAGATGGCCAAAGTCGCCGGAGCTGCTGGCGTCGCAAGAGAGTCCGTTTATCGGATGCTCGCTGCTAAAGGGAATCCCACGTACGCCAGCCTGCTAGGCATCCTCCGTGCAGTGGGTCTCAAGATGGCTATAGCGGTGGACGCCCCGAATGCGGTGACTGAGGCAACGAGCAGGTCAGCCGAGTATACCCAAGCCGGTACATTTCTGGGTGTAAGCACTGACGCGGCCAATGAGAATTGTGTTCAAAATCGAATTAGCGGTTCAACTTGGGTGCCCCGAAAGGACATGAGGACCGCGATTGCCAGCGGAGGCTCGTTGTCACAGCCACACCTTGCCGCGAGCGCAACCTAGGAGAGAATTATGTCTAACGAGAATTCAGAGACGCCTAATGCGCCTATCGAGCCTCGGTTCGAGTACATAGAGGCCAGGGAAGGCGTTCATAACGTATACTCCAATCACCTTCAAGCTTTATGGACCACTGATGGTGTCAGAATTCGATACGGCGAACTCATCAAAATTAGTGGCGAACCATCAGAGCGCCTATTCACAATTGAGGACCGGGCTGCGATTACTCTCGCATGGACACAGGCGAAGTACCTCCACGCCGTGCTGTCCGATATCATCAGTCGATATGAGGCACTCAACGGCGAGATAAAACCTCCAACGGTCCCCTAGAACTGTCGACGCTGGAGCCAGTTCGCGGGGCGGGTGAATGCGGACTCGAGACACCAATCTTCTCCCGCCAAGAGCTGCCACACTCCCCTTGCTGAGCGAAAAGAAACTCCGCACCGCTTGGCGCGACCGAAAAGAAATCGAGGCCCACCTCGAATCCCGAGACACCTTTTAACATGCAGGAAACTACTTGAGGAGTTCGACCATGCGCTGGACCCAGTCTGACAGCAACTCCGCCTGCCAAACAATGTGCCCCCGATCCAACAAGAGGGTCCTCGCCGGAAACAGATGGGAGTTATCGAGCACGACGGCTTCGTCCGCAAGGCATATTTATTTATTAAGCGCCGGCAGTTCCCGAAGAACCACGACGTGTGAAACCTGCGGGTTCCCCGCCTGCAGGCGAATCTCGAACCGCCGCCCATCCGGCAGTTCCTGAACGTACCTGCCTGATTCATCGACAAACACAACCGAGTGACCCGCCGCGAGAGCGTTCTGTCGAGCCCGGAGTCCGGCCATGGCCGCTGCTTCCTCAAACTCGTCAGGCAGGATGCTGATTGCTGACATCACCCTCAATATCGCGCATCTACCCGGAGCCCGCCCCCGACCCTCCTCCACAAAAAAATACCCCCCATCCCCACAAATCCCTCAACATCTGTCAAAATCATTCAGAGCGCTTCACACCGAAATGGCAAACAACCGCCTCGCGTGGTCGCGCAGGAGAACGAACTGATGAAGCAAGCGTTGGGAATGATCGAAACCAAGGGTCTCGTGGCCCTGTTTGAAGCCACTGACTCGATGCTGAAGGCCGCAAACGTGACCTTCGCCGGTTGGGAGACCGTTGGCAGCGGTCTGGTGACCTCTTTCGTTGAGGGAGACGTCGCCGCCGTGAAAGCGGCTACAGACGCCGGTGCGGCCGCCGCCCGCCGTGTCGGCGAACTGTCCAGCGTGCAGGTCATTCCTCGCCCGCACGACGGCGTGGAACTCTTTCTCGCCAAAGCCGCCAAAAAAGGCGCCCCCAACACGGAACCCGACCCCGGCACCGCCGTCGGTCTCATTGAAACCCGCGGCCTGGTCGGCCTGGTGGAGGCCAGCGATGCCATGCTCAAAGCCGCCAACGTCCAGATGGTCAAAATGATCGAAATCGGTGGTGGTTTCGTCACCTCCGTCGTCCGTGGCGACGTCGGTAGTGTACGCGCCTCCGTCGATGCCGGCGCAGCTGCCGCCCGCCGTGTTGGCGAACTCGTCGCCGCTCACGTCATCCCGCGTCCTAACGATGGCCTCGTGGAAGGAATCCTGCGCTAATCGCGCCTGCCCATAAAGGAGAATAACCATGGAACAACAACAAACCATCGGAATGATTGAAACCAAGGGGCTGGTGGCGCTGGTCTACGCGACGGATGCCATGCTCAAAGCCGCCAAAGTCGAATTCAAGGGTTGGAAAAAAGTCGGCAGCGGACTCTGCACCGCCTTCGTCACCGGTGACGTCGGCAGCGTGCGCGCCGCCGTCGACGCTGGCGCGGTAGCCGCCCGCCAGTGTGGCGAACTCGTCAGCGCTCACGTCATTCCACGCCCTCACGAAGGCGTCGGCCCCGCGCTGCCGAAATAGTCGCCGATGTTTCTTGCGAAAGTCATCGGCTCCATCGTCTCCACCCAGAAGAGCCCGGAGTTCGAAGGCATGAAGCTCCTCTTCATCCAGCCTTACATCAACAAAGATCGGACTCTGGTGCCTTCGGGTAGCTCGATTGTGGCCGTGGACAGCTTGGGCGCGGGCGTGGGTGAACTTGTTCTCTTCACCCAAGGCAGTTCCGCCCGGCTCACCCCCACAACCAAAGGAGCCCCGGTGGACGCCGTGATCGTAGGCATCGTCGATAGCGTCGAAGTAGGCGGAACATTGGTACCGAAGCCATGATGCCAAGCCATAGCGTGGAGAAGTCATGACATTGAATCACCAGGATCTGGTGGCCGAAATTACGCGCGAAGTACTGGCGCGCCTCGACAAAAAGAAATCCTCAGCACCCGTGGCCGGCGCCACCGACGGCGTCTTTGAAACCGTCGACGAAGCCGTCAAAGCAGCGGCCGAAGCGCAAAAGCGTGTCGAACTCCTCAGCCTCGACGACCGTGGCCGCGCCATCACCATCATTCGCCGCATGTGCGAGGAAAACGCCAACGAATGGGCTCGCCTCGAACTGGAAGAGACCGGCCTCGGCCGCCTCGATCATAAGATCGAGAAGCTCAAAATCGTTAAGAACGTCCTCGGTGTGGAATCTCTGCGCAGCGACATCCGCAGTGACTCCTCGGGCCTCTGCATCATCGAACGCGCTCCTTGGGGCGTCATCGGTATGGTGCTGCCGGCTACACACTCCGTGCCCACCATGGCCAGCAACGCCATCAACGTCATTGCTGCCGGCAACACCGCCATCTTCAGCCCGCACCCCGCCGGAGCCAAGGTCGCCGCCCACGCCCTGCGCGCCTTCAATCGCGAAATTCAGCGCGAATTAGGCATTCCCAACATGCTCACCACGATGTTGAATGCCAGCATCAAAGCCGCCGAGGAAGTCTTCCATCATCCCGGTATCGCCCTGCTCTGCGTCACCGGCGGACCCGGCGTAGTCCGCGCCGCCACCAAAGCAGGCAAGCGCGTCATCGCCGCCGGACCCGGCAATCCCCCTGTCGTCGTCGACGAAACCGCCGACCTCGACAACGCCGCCAAATGCATCATTGAAGGCGGTTCGTTCGATAACAACCTCCTCTGCATCGGCGAAAAGGAAGTCTTCGTCGTGGCGTCCGTTTTCGATGGCTTCATGGCTGCCATGCGCCGCGCCGGAGCCGTCGAGCTTAAACCGGATGCCATCGAACGTCTCAGTCAGGCCGCCTTTACTTTCACTACCGACGGCAAAGGCTGCGGCCACGCGCATCTCAAACGCGAGCTGATCGGCAAAGACGTCTCCGTGCTTGCTGCTGCCGCCGGTATCACCGTGCCCGCCGGTGTCTCGCTCCTGTTCGGTGAAACCAACGAAGACCACGCCTTCGTCCAGGAAGAGCAGATGATGCCCTTCGTCCCCATCGTTAAGGTGAAGGACATCAACGCCGGCATCGCCGCCTCTCTCAAGGCGGAACACGGCTACCGTCATACTGCGCTCATTCATTCCCGCAACGTCGACAACGTTACCAAGATGGCCCGCGCCATGAACACAACGCTCTTCGTGCACAACGGGTCATGCGTCGCCGCCCTCGGCAGCGGGGCCCCCGGCTATCTCAGCTTCTCCATCGCCACGCCCACCGGCGAAGGCGTTACCACGCCACTGACGTTCACCAGGGAAAGACAGCTCGCCATTGCCGGCGGCGCTCTCCGCATCGTCTAACACTTATGTTTCTGGCGCGCATCGACGGCACACTCACGGCAACGGTGAAACACGAAACCCTCCAAGGGTGCCGCTTCCTCATTGGCCAGCGCCTCGAACCGAATGGGCAAACCAGCGGCGATCCGCTCATTCTCATTGATCGCCATGGAGCAGGCTATGGATCGGTAGTCATCGTTACAACCGACCCGGAAGATTTACGCCGTACCGCGGGCAATACTCTGCCCGCGAGATTAGTTGTGATGGGATTGGTGGACTAATGAGGTTAGGCTTCGTTCGCGGCAGCGTCGTTCTCAACTCCAGCATCCCTTCGCTTCAGGGAACGCGCCTCGCCATCGTCGAACCGATCACCACTGAAAATCTCGCCGCCCGCAACGGTCTCGGTGGAGGCAAAGCCCTCATCGCCGCCGAACGGCTCGGTGCCGGAGTAGGCCAAATGGTCGCCTTCGTCGAAGGCCGCACCGCCGCAAATCCTTACTGGCCCCAGGAAGTCCCCGTCGACGCCTGGTGTGCCCTGTTGGTGGAACACTACGATTTCCGCCCCCCAAAGAACGATATCCTTTCTGTTACAACCGAGGAGCCAAGAAGATGAGCAGCTTCGATCTCACGAAGCACCGCGTGATCACGGGCCAGGACATTGAAGAGGCCGTACGCGCCGGAGCCAAAGAACTCCTGTTACGCGAAGACGCCATTCTCACTGCCGTCGCACTCGACGCCGCGCGCGCCCGTGGCCTCTCCGAACGCCGTGGTGCTAGACCCGCACCGGCGGCCGCCGCCGCCCCCGCCCCCGAAGTGAAGGCCGAAAACAAATGGGAGAAGCTCTTCAATTCCCCCGAAGCCGAAGTCATCAAAGAGGAAATTTGCGCCGTGGGCCGCAAGCTCTGGTTGCGCCAGTACGTCGATGGCAACGGTGGCAACATCTCCTGCCGTCTTACTGACGAAGCCGTCATCTGCACCCCCACCCTGTGCAGCAAATACGATCTCCGGCCCCAAGACCTCTGCCTTGTCGATCTCAGCGGCAAGCAGCTCGCAGGCGGCCGTCCCCGCACCAGCGAAATTCTCCTCCACCTCGAAATTTACAAAGAGGTTCCCGAAGCCAAAGGTGTGGTGCACTGCCATCCCGCGCACGCCACCGCCTACGCCATCACGGGCCGCGTGCCTCCCACGTGCGTCATTCCCGAATTCGATGTCTTCGTCGGCAAGGTCGCCATCTCTCCCTACGAAACCCCCGGCAGCCAGAAGTTCGCCGAAACGGTAATCCCCTTCGCCAAGACGCACAACACCATTCTGCTCGCCAATCACGGCATCGTCTGCTGGGCCGACACAGTCACCCACGCCGAGTGGTTCGTGGAAGTTACGGACACCTACTGCTGGACGCTCATGCTCGCCCAGCAACTCGGCGCCCCCCTCTCTCACTTCCCGCCTGACAAAGCCGGCGACCTCCTCGCCATCAAACAGAAACTCGGCCTCCCCGACGCGCGCATCGGCAATGACGATTGCCTTATTTGCGACTTACCCGAAAAGCCCGGCGGCATCGCCCTTCCGCCACCCGCGTACCTCGTTAAAGCCGGCGCGAGTCCTTATACCTCCGCCCCGGCCGCAGGCGATCTCGACGACGACACCAAAGCCCTCGTCCGTTCTGTCGCCGACGCCGTTATCGCTGCCTTGAATCGCAAAGCCTGATCTCTGAATCCAATTCGGAGACGCTGCGCACCACGCAGCCTTCAGGAGCCGGTTCAACATGGCGAAGCCAGCAATACTGACTGTCGACGACGACCCCGATGTGCTGCGCGCAATCGAACGCGATTTGCGCCAGCGCTACTCTGATCGTTACCGCGTCCTGCGCGCCGATTCCGGCGCCGCCGCGCTCGATCTCATTGACCGTCTTCAACAACGCAACGAAACAGTTGCCCTCTTCTTGGTCGACCATCGCATGCCCGAAATGAATGGCATCGAAACCCTCGCCAAGGTGATGCTCGTCTACCCCGACGCCAAGCGCGCCCTCCTCACCGCCTACGCCGATACCGACGCCGCCATCGCCGCCATCAACGAGGTGCAGCTTCATCACTACCTGATGAAGCCCTGGGATCCGCCCGAACAGAATCTCTATCCCATCCTCGACGACCTTCTCGATGATTGGCTCGCCAACTACCGTCCGCCCTTCGAAGGCGTGCGCGTCCTTGGCACTCGCTGGGCGCCCTCGTCTTTTGAAATCCGCGATTTCCTCGCCCGCCATCAGGTCCCCTTCCAATGGCTCGACGCCGATACCGCCGACCACGACCCCGAAGTCAGCAAGGTCATTGAGCGCCTCGGTAAAGAGAACCTCAAACTGCCCACGGTCCGTTTTCCCGATGGCGCCATCTTCAAGCAGCCAACCACATCGCAGCTTGCTGAGAAACTCGGACTCCGCACGCGCGCCGGCCTCGAATTCTACGATCTCGCTATCGTCGGGGGAGGCCCGGCCGGTCTCGCCGCCGCCGTCTACGGCGCTTCCGAAGGACTGCGTACCGTCTTAATCGAACGCGACGCCCCCGGCGGTCAAGCCGCCCTCAGTTCCCGCATCGAAAACTATCTCGGCTTCCCCTCCGGTCTCACTGGCAGCGACCTCACCCGTCGCGCCGTTGCCCAGGCCCGCCGCTTCGGCGTCGAAATCATCTCACCCCAGGAAGCCACCGGTCTCCGCATAGACGGCCCCTACCGCTACCTCAAAATGTCCGATGGCCTCGAAATTTCCTGTCACGCCCTTCTTCTTGCCATGGGCGTGCAGTGGCGCAAACTCGACATTCCCGGCGTCGAACGTCTGCAAGGCGCCGGCGTCTACTACGGCGGCAGTTCCACCGAAGCCATCTCCTGTCGCGACGAAGACGTCTACATCATCGGCGGAGCCAATTCCGCCGGCCAAGCCGCCATGTTCTTCGCCCGTTATGCCCGCCGCGTCGTCATGCTGGTGCGCGCTGAGACCCTCGCGAACACCATGTCCCAGTACCTCATCGATCAAATCGCCGCTACCGCTAACATCGATGTTGCCTACCGCACCCGGGTCGTCGAAGCCCACGGCTCCGATCATCTCGAGCAACTCACACTGGCCTGCGACACCACCGGCGACTCCACTCGCGTCCCTGCTTCGTCCCTCTTTATCTTCATCGGCGCGGAACCACGCACCAGTTGGTTGGATGGCCTCATTGAGCGTGACAACCGTGGCTTCCTCCTCACTGGCACCGACTTACTCCACGACGGTAAACGCCCCAAAGGCTGGGCACTCGACCGCGATCCCGGACTGCTCGAAGCCAGCATCCCCGGCGTCTTCGCCGTCGGCGACGTCCGCCACGGCTCCGTCAAACGCGTCGCCTCCGGTGTCGGCGAAGGTTCCATCGCTATCCAATTTGTTCACCAGTATCTAAGTAAGGTATCGTAATGCCTACTCTCGAAGATTCTCTCCGCCACATCCCGATATTTGCGGACCTCACTCCCGAGCAGATGCACTGGTTCGCTAGCCACTGCGAGGAGCGCCGCTATCAGCCCGGCGAGATCATTATTAAGGAAGGCGACCCCGCTGACCATTTGGTCGTCATCCTTGAAGGCGAAATGCGCGCCCGCCGCGAAGGGTCCTCCATGGATGGCTCCATCTACGTCGCCAAATCCGGTCAAGTCACCGGCATGTTACCCTTCTCGCGCCTCACTCACTACATGATCATCGGACGCGCCGCCGTGCCTACGCGAATCGCGATGTTCCACAAGGAAAACTTCCACGAGCTGTCTGAGCGCATCCCCGTCCTGCTAACCCGTCTCGTTAACTTACTCACTGATCGCGTTCGAGAAGTAAGTCACATGGACCTCCAGCGTGACAAACTTACCGCGCTCGGTAAGCTCTCCGCCGGCCTCACCCACGAAATCAACAATCCCGCCTCCGCCGCTTTGCGCGCCGCCGAGGGCCTCCGCGAATCTACCCGCGAACTCCGCCGTATCAATGCCCGCCTCGATCGCAAGGAACTCACCTGCGAGCAGCGCGCCTTCCTCGCCGATCTGGAAGACGAAACCATAGATTCCCTCGCCGCCCTCCCGCCCCTCGATTCCCTCGATCAGGCCGACCTCGAAGACGTCATGGCGTCTTTCCTCAACGGCATCGGCATCCGTGACGGTTCCTGCCTCGCCACCGGACTCGTCGAAGCCGGCATCCGCCAACCCCAACTCGACCGTCTCATCCACGTCTTCGACCGCGATCTTCTCCACGACGTCCTCTCCCGCATCGCCGCCGCCGCCGCCGCCGAAAAGCTCACCCGTCAAATTGAGAGCAGCACCGGCCGCATCTCCAAGCTCGTCAAAGCCGTGAAGGAATACACCTACATGGATCAGGCGCGAGAGCAGGAAGTCGACTTACACGACGGCATCGAAAGCACCATCACGATGCTCGGCTTCCGCTTCAAAAAGGGAGTCCAAGTCTCCCGCGAATACGACCGCACTCTCCCCCGCATCTTGGCCGCTGGCAGTGAACTCAACCAGGTGTGGACCAACCTCATCGACAACGCTGTTGACGCAATGAAGGGCAAAGGCGAACTCAAAATTCGCACCATGCGCGAAGGCGACTGCGCGCTCGTCGAGATCATCGACAACGGCTCCGGCATCCCCGACGACGTCAAACCCCACATCTTCGAACCCTTCTTCACAACCAAGGGAGTAGGAGAAGGCAGCGGCCTAGGCTTGGACACAGTCTTCCGCCTGATCCGCAACCACCGCGGCGACGTAAGGGTAGAATCCAAACCCGGCGAAACCCGCTTCCAGGTCCGCCTCCCCCTGACCTCCGGCGCCACCCCCTGCTGAAGACTGCGTTCGGAGTGACAGACATCAATTCCGCCGCGGAATTTGGCTGTCTGTCACAGCCTTTCGTCTTGCATAAATGATACGGCTCGCGTAGTATGGAACTCGTATGATCCGTTCATGCCGTGACAAGGACACGCGGCAGCTCGTTGATGGCGAGGAAAGCCGGAGATTCAGGTCTATCGAGAAGTCTGCCCGCATCAGGCTTGAGATTTTGGATGCCGCTACTTCACTCGCGGATCTTGGTCTTCCCGGCCTTAGGCTGGAATCGCTCAAGGGAGACCGAAAAGGCCAGTTCAGCATCCGGATCAACGATCAATTCCGAATCTGTTTTGAATGGAGGAATGGTGATGCCTACAACGTCGAAATCATCGACTACCACTAAGAAATCAGCCCCGCCCCGCCGGCTCCCTCCCATCCATCCGGGCGAGGTCCTCCACGAGGTCCTCCGCGAGGCGAAACTCACGGCCAACGCCCTCGGGCTAGCCCTCCGAGTGCCCGCGAACCGAATCGGCGCAATCGTAAAAGGGCAGCGCGGCATCACTGCCGATACCGCGCTCCGTCTGGCCCGCTACTTCAACACGTCGCCGCAGATGTGGATGAACCTTCAGGCAAAATATGACCTGGCCGTAGCTCAAAATTCCCTCAGCCGGCTCATCGAACGCGAAGTCAGCCCGCGCGAGGCCGCGTAACGCCCACAGCCTTTCCCCTAAACCGCAACCATAACCCGCATAAACGTAGCCGGAATAAACGTGCCCCCATTCGCGCTCTGATTCTGCGCCTTCGCCAACTCCACCAGTTGCCCGTGCAACTCCTCCGTCCGTCCATTTTTCTCCGCCGCTTCGAAAGCATTCATCGTCGGCCCGTAATACCGTCGAAACAGATCGATGAAATCCGCCGGACTCTTATCAGCCGACACAAAGTGGTACGTGTCCTTAACCATCGAGATCTTCTCCGCCGGCACGCCAGCCTTCGCAAACCGTTCGACGATCTGATCCTCCACGCCCCACGTCATCGGGCTCACAAATCCCTCTGGCGGAGGTGGTGTAAACGCCGAGCTGATCCTCAATACCTGCGATACAAACGTCGGATCATTCGGGATCCAGTTCCCCATCAGAATGCGGCCTCCCGGTTTCGTCACCCGGACCATCTCCTTGGCCACCTCAAAAGGCTTGGGTGCAAACATAGCCCCGAACACGGAAAGCGTCAGATCAAACGAATGATCATCCACGCCTTCCAGCTTGCACGCGTCCCCTTCCTGAAACTTCAGCCGGCCGAGTCCCGCCTCCGCCGCCCGCTTGTTCCCCGCCTTCACCAGGTTCCGCGCAATGTCGATTCCAACCACCTCCGCGCCTGACCGCGCCAGGGGAAGCGCCGTCGTACCATCCCCACAACCGAGGTCCAACGCCCGCAGCGGCGGCTCCACGCCAATTGACTGCACCACGGCTTCGCCGGACTCGCGCATAAAAGCGGCGATCTCGGTAAAGTCGCCTTTTTCCCAGAGTGCTTGATTCGGATTCATAGTTATCTCCTCGATTCCCGAAAATTGCGGGAAATCGTCTTCAGTGACTAGAATTATGCAATGCCTCTGCCCGAACCCCCATGCCCGAGCGTCGCTATAACTTGCTCGCGCGGCTTGCGGCAGCCGATTCCTTTGCCCGCACGCCTGGAATCTTTGCCAAGAGTCCAGAGGACCGTATGGATGCCTTCTCCAAGTACTAAGTGGCGTCAAGCTGAACGGTGCCGTCTTCTTCAGCGCTGAATTCTCGGCACCCTGGGGATTCTCGGCGCCCGCGGCGAACGTGATGGCGGCCAGCCTCGCGCCCGGAGCATCCCACCTCTTGCTCTACCATCTCGTCGTCGAAGGCGCAGCCATCGTCGAAATGCCCAATGGACATTCCGTCTCCCTCAGCCCCGGAGACATCGTCATCTTTCCGCACGGCGATGCTCACCACATCAGCAGCGGCACCGGAGCAACCCGGCCGTTCCCCAACTTAGGCATCAATGCGAAAATCAAGTCCCGCGACTTAAGTCCACTCCGCGCCGGAGGCGGCGGCGAAACCTCGCGATTCGTCTGCGGCTACATGACCTGCGACCCCTATCACAGCCGGCCCATCCTAAGTGGCCTTCCCCCCGTCTTCAAAGTCAACATCCGCACTGATCGCGCCGGCCACTGGATGGAGACCTCCATCATGCACCTCGTAGACGAAGCGGCCTCGGGCCTCGTCGGCAGTGAAGCCATGCTCGCGAAGCTATCCGAAGCCCTCTTCGTCGACACCTTACGCCGCTACGTAGCCAGCTTGCCCGACCAGCAAACCGGCTGGCTCACCGGAGCCCGCGATCCCATCGTAGGCAAGAGTCTCGGACTCCTTCACAGTCGCGTAGCTCATCCCTGGACGATTGCCGGACTCGCCGGCGAGGTAGGCATCTCGCGCTCCGCCTTAGTGGAGCGCTTCACCCGCTATCTCTCCGAACCACCGATGACCTATTTGACAAGGTGGCGTCTCCAGTTAGCCGCCCAGTCTCTCGAACGAACCTCCCGAGGCGTAGCCGACATCGCCGCCGACGTAGGCTACGAATCCGAAGCCGCCTTCAACCGTGCCTTCAAACGCGAATTCGGCCAGCCCCCCGGCCGCTACCGCACCGGTCACAAGAGTGCACCCACCAAGGGGGCGAGTGCGGTTCTGGGGAGTTGAACCTCGATGGCTGCAAAGAGCGGGCATCCCGCGACAACGGGTGCATGGGTCCGTTATTCTAACGTCGATTTGGTTCAACCTCAGCGCCAGGCCGCTTTCCAAACAGCGCGTTGTCAAATGGTAGACTGTTCTCACTGACCTATGGCAACTCCAGCCACTGGAGTAACTGGGAACTCATTAATGAGCGGACTTGTACGCGACTCATCGCAGCGCACCCCAACGCGGCTCTTCCTGTCTTACTCACACCGCGACGAAGCGTGGAAAGACGAGTTGAAGACGGCACTCAGTTCGTATGAACGGTATGGTCATTTGAAGATCTGGGACGATCGGAAGATTCCTGCGGGTACGAATTGGGATGAGGACATTAAGGAGCATCTGGATTGGGCTGAGATCGTTTTGCTTCTAGTGAGTCGTGACTATAGCAATTCGAAGTTTTGCCGGTGGGAGGTGGATGAAGCAATCAAGCTGGGGAAGCGTGTAATTCCAGTGTATGTTCGTCAGGTCGCGCTCAGCGCAGAGGATCCGCTTTCCACACTGCAAGGGCTCCCTCGTGATATGAAATGGGTTTCCCAGGCAAAGTTTCCCGATGCCGCTCTGAGCGAAGTGGTACACGGTCTGGCGGATCAACTCGCCAAAGTGCGTCTGCAGGGGTCTGACCGAGCAAATGAGTCCGAGCGGAGTGGTCCGCGCGCTGATTTGTGGTACGTCGATCGCGTGGAACAGGAGCGCCAGTTCCGTGATTTCCTGGACAGCCGCGATTTATTCCGGCCCGGAACCCCGTTGATTTACCTGCTGGCGGGTTCGGAAGTGGATTACCCGGATTACCTGGTAAAGCGACTGCATGCCGATACCAAGGACCGGCTGACAAAGTTCCAGCGGAGGAGCAGTGCCCCGGATCCGATCCGAATCGAGCACACGCAGTGTCCCTGGAACGATCTGCCGCAGGTGCAGACATTGCTGAAACGGGGGCTTGTTGACCGGTTTGGCCCAATGGACAGCGTCGCTGAGTCGCTAGCCTTATCACTCGATACGGTCGTCGTAGTCGAGCAGCGGATCCATTGCGACGGCGCGGGCGATGCCCTCATACCCGTGTTGGATTGGTACGTGAACACTTTATGGGCGGGGGTTCGCTCGGACACCCGATTGTTTGTCTTCCTGACCTTACTCCACGGGTATGAGCCTGACCGGTTTGGGTGGCGTAGACTCACTCGAATCCTGACCAGGAATAACGAGGACGGTGACGGCGGTTTTCCACTGCGATCCCAGTTGACTCGCGCGTTTCCGGGCGGCCGCGCCAATCTCGCGCCAGACGCCGCCGGACCGCCCGTAGCGATTCTGCCGGAATTGGGACCGATTGGGGAAGCCGACCTAGAGGACTGGTTGCGCGGTTTGCCCGATTTCCCCCCGCAAAAGCTTAAATCGGAGGCGAGACGGCTCTTCCGCGACGTGAAGGCGAACAGTCCCGACACTCGGCTTGCCTACTGCCGCGACATCATCGAGCGGTACAACAAAGAGTACAACATCCAGATGGAGGCCAAACGGTGAACCCGCTGCGTTCCAAGCGATTGTATGAAGGGAAGGGCCGGACCCTGGCGGATCGCGGCCAGGAGATGCCACTCTTTAAAGCTCCCGAGAATCCGCCCCAAGACTACTATCCGGATGAGAACCTCCGCGACGCCGTTCACGTTGCCCTGACGTTAGGCATGCCATTGCTGTTGACCGGCGAGCCTGGCACGGGCAAGACCGAACTGGCCCGCAGCCTGGCTTGGGAACTGTTTGGCGACCGTCCCCTGGAGTTTCATACCAAAAGCACTTCCACTTACACGGATTTGTTCTATCAATACGACGCCCTACGGCATTTTCGTGACATCCAGGTGGAGGCGGCGGCAAAACAGGCGGGGACGGCGGGAGAGATGCGGAACACCGCAACAGAAAACTACATCACCTGGGGGCCTTTTGGCGAAGCCATTCTGCGGGCGATGAACCGCGAAGCCGCGAACCTGCCCGCTACATACCGGGGGCAAAAGCAGCGGCGCAGTGTAGTCCTGATCGATGAACTCGACAAAGCGCCGCGCGATCTTCCCAACGACATCCTCAATGAGATCGAAAGGATGGAGTTCAGTGTGAAGGAACTGCCGCCGGATCGGAATAAGTTCTCTGCGGAGCAAGCCTACCGCCCCATCCTGATCCTTACCAGCAACCTCGAGAAAGACCTGCCACAGGCCTTCCGGCGACGCTGTGTGTTCTACCACATCGACTTCAAGGACCTCGACCTTCGGGAGATTATCCGGCGGCGATTGCGCAAAGATCCGGAATTCACCGAACCCATGCTCAACGCCGCACTGGAGCATTTCCGCGCTATCCGTCAGCGCAATCTGGAGAAGACTCCGGCCACGGCGGAACTACTCGCGTGGCTGGAACTACTGCAGCGACTGCGGTTGGACGTCAAGGACGTTGTTGCCTTGGACGATCAGGGCAAAGTGGCTCTGGCGGCCAGCTATGCCCTCCTTGCCAAGAGTGATGAGGACTTGCGGAGCCTTCGCGAGTCCGTGTTGGGCAAAGGGACCCCCGAGGCGCCGGCTCTTTGACCGCCTTTGAACCATTCCTGGCGGAGTTGCAGAAGCACGGTATCGTCGCCGGGTTGGATCGGCGGCTGCGTCTGGCACAGGCGCTAGATGCCTGGCAGGGCGAGTACCCGCCAGCAAGGTTGAAGACCCTGCTCTGCCCAATATTCGCAACGAGTAAGGAAGAGCAGGAGGTCTTCGGCGGAGTGTTTGACCGGAGTTTCCCGCGGTGGAAGGAAGGGCCGCCGGAAGCGGAGGTCCGCGGTGGACGCGATGATGCGGCGGAAGTGGACCGAGGCCGGGGCTTAGGAAGATGGCTAGCTGCAGCCGGTTTCGTCGTAGTTCTGCTGGCGCTCTCCGCGGCAGCCTGGAAATACCGGACGCCGGAACTGGCACCGCTTCCTCCGCCACGGCCTGTGGCCGCGCCCGCGTGGAGCCTGTTGAAACCGTATGCGGATATCGCTCCGAAAACACCACCGCGACCCCCGTGGCGGCCGCTGTCCCGAGTGGAAGTCACTTTTGAAACCCCGGCATCGCTGTTTAGATGGTGGTGGACTCTCTTGCTGGCGCCACTTCTCCTGGTGGCGGGCGTGGAAGCCTGGGCTTGGCGCCGCAGGCGTGTCATTCTCGAAAGTGCGGCTGGCAGGCCACCGGCCCCATCGTCATTCGGTCTGGTGAAGCGCGGGGTGCGCACGGCAGCCAGGGCCGGATTTGGCGCGGCGCTGCGGCGCCTCCGCCGCCCGGCCGCCGGTCCCCAACGTTTGAGCACTTCAAAGACCGTGCGCGAGACGATCCGGGCCAATGGATTCCCCGACCTTCGCTACGATGCGGTGTTCCGCCGGCCGGAATACTTGGTTCTGATCGACCGGGCCTCCCCGCGAGACCATCAGGCGCAATTGTACGAGGAACTCGCGGAGGAACTGGATCGCAAGGGGTTGCGCGTGGAGGTCTACCGGTACGCCGGTGATCCGAGGGTCTGCCGGAGTGTCAAGACGGGCCGGGCGGTCTACCTGGCCGATTTGTACTATCGGACAGCAGACCACCGCTTGATTGTGTTTGGCGACGGGGAGCGACTGGTCTCAGAGGATGGGCAGTTGACCGTAGCCGGCGAGGTGGTGTCGGCCTGGCGGGAACGGGGGCTGTTGACCCCGGCCAGCGACAAGCATAGTTGGGGTGTGCGAGAGAAGCGCTTGAGCCGGCATTTTCGGCTCGCGGCCGCCTCAACCGAAGAGCTCGCGAACTTAGTGGAGCGGTTCGACCCCGACCGCGCCGGCGACGACGGCCAGCGCTCCCAGTTCCCTGGTGATAACCGGGACTTGGAGCACGCCACACCGGAGGAATTAAAGGCGGAACTTCGCGATCCCGGATTGTATCGCTGGCTGTGTGCGTGCGCGCTATATCCGCAATTGCAATGGGATGTGACGCTCCAACTTGGTGCGGAAATCGATCCCGCTCTTCTTTCTGAAGGCCACATTGAGAGGCTGACCCGGTTGCCCTGGTTCCGGCACGGGTGGATGCCTGTTGCCGTGCAGGAGAGGTTGGCGGATTCCCTCACCACCGACGAGCGCTTGCGGTTGCGGGAGGCAGTGTTGCGGCTGTTGGAAGTCTCACAGGAGGGAGGAGACGAGATTCACCGTTTGGAAATTGCGATTCAGCGGTTGGATCTAAGACCGGCGGAGCGGCAGCAGGTGGAGAGCGATTCGACGGTGGCGAAGGTAGTGGAGCATGTGGCCCAGGGGCGGGCTTTGATAGCGTCGCCGGCCCTTCAGCGAATGCTGTTTCCCCTCGGACTGCCGGAACTTGGATTGCGGCGGAGGATACGCCGGGCGGCGGCAGTCTTTGGTGTTGCGGTGGCGTTGGGTTTGGCCGGGGTGGCTGGTTGGCGGGCGAACGCACCTCGGGAGAGGTTGGTGGCCAGCGTGCGGCCGCCGCAACCGCCGCCAGAGGATTGGTTGCGGCAAGCGCCGTTGGTGCCGGCTTCCATCGTGAACCCAAAAGACGGCCTGACTTACATTCACGTCCCGGCGGGGAGTTTCGTAATGGGGTGTTCTCCGGGAGATCAGGAGTGCTTCGACGACGAGAAACCACCCCATCCAGTGACGATCACCAAGGGGTTTTACATCGGTGAAACCGAGGTCACCCAACAGGCATATCGCCGCGTGACTTCAAAAGCACCGAGTAATTTCAAAGGAGACCAATTACCGGTCGAGCAGGTGAGTTGGGATGACGCCAAGAGCTATTGTGAGACAGTTGGTCTCCGGTTGCCAACTGAGGCGGAATGGGAGTACGCGGCTCGGGCGGGTGCGACTGGAGCCCAGTATGGCAAGCTTGGCGACGTTGCTTGGTACGACGGTAACAGCGACAGCAAAACTCACCCGGTGAAGGGGAAAGCAGCGAATGAATGGGGTCTCTATGACATGTTGGGGAACGTGTCGGAATGGGTGGAGGATTGGTACGGCGAAACGTACTACAAGAACTCTCCGGTAACTGACCCAGGTGGCCCGCCCTCAGGAACACAACGCGGTCTGCGCGGCGGCTCCTGGAGCCTCTATCCACGGTTCGTGCGCGTCTCGGGCCGTGGCAGGGTCGTGCCGGCGCTCCGGGGCGTCAGTATCGGTTTCCGGTGTGCCGGGGAATTACGTTAAGCGTTTAGAGTTTTCCGTTTAACGGGGGATTCCAAAGGGGGCTTGTCCCCCTTTGGTCCGGATTCTCTGGCATATCCTGATAGCCATGACCGATCTGGCTGTGGTTGTTCAAAAGGCATACGATTGGAATCTCTGGATTCTGCCGAAGGTGGAGAAGTTCTCCAAGGCGTACCGGTTCTCACTGGGTGAGAAGCTCATTGTGGCTTCCATGGACTTGCTCATGAACTTAGTGGACGCCAGTTATCAGAACAAGAACGCGGCGGCGTTGGGGGCGGCGATTCGCAACGTGAACCGGATCCGGTTCCTCGTCCGGCTCTCCAAAGATTTGCGCCTGATCAATCTCGATTCCTATGAGTTCGCCTCCCTCGGTCTCGACGAGGTGGGGCGAATGGCCGGCGGGTGGCTGAAGAGCACCAGGAGGCGTGATGAAGAGGGCGGGTAATCTTTGGCCGGATGTCGTAAGCTGGCGGAACCTGCTCGAATCCGCGCTCGCTGCCGCGCGTGGGAAACGGCGGCGTCCGGACGTGGCGCAGTTTCTGCTTCATCTGGAGCCGAACGTATGCGCCCTCCAGCGGGAGTTGGAAGGTGGCAGCTACCAGCCGGGCGGTTACCGCACGTTCTGGATTCGCGATCCGAAGCCGCGAATGATTTCGGCGGCCTCGTTTCGCGACCGCGTCGTACACCACGCCCTCACGCGAGTGCTGGAGGCGGTCTTCGAGCCACGGTTCACCTCACGTTCGTTCGCATCGCGAAAGGGCTATGGTCAGCACCAGGCATTAGAAATGGCGCGACGGGCCTGCGGGCGCCATACGTACGTGCTGAAGTGCGATGTAAAGAAATACTTCCCCTCGCTTGATCACGGGATTCTAATGGGCTTGCTTGGCCGTGCGGTCAAATGCCCCCGCACTTTGGCATTGGCGGCGCGCATTGTGGATGCTTCGAATCCGCAAGAAGACGCGGCGGCTTACTTTCCCGAGGACACTCTCTTTACTCCGTTCGAGAGGCGGCGCGGTCTGCCCATCGGAAATCAGACTTCGCAATTCTTCTCCAACGTCTATCTGAATCCCCTGGACCACTTCGTCATGCGCGAGTTGCAGCCGCCATTGTATTTGCGCTACGTCGACGACTTCGTCTTATTCGGCAATAACAAAGACGATCTGGGCGCCATGCGGAACCGGATTGTTGAGTACCTGGCCGGCCTGCGGTTACGGTTGCATGAGGGCAAGAGCCGCGTCTACCGGTGCGAAGATGGGTTGCGCTTTCTGGGCTGGCGGCTGTTTCCGGGCCGGGCACGGTTGCCTCGGCCTCATGTCGTCGCGGTGCGGCGGCGGCTACGGGCGATGGAAATCGGATATCAGGCGGGGTTGCTCGGATTTGAGGACGTACGCGCGCGAGTGCAGGCTTGGATCGGACACGCGGCGTTCGGCGACACATGGAGGCTCAGGCAGGCGCTGTTCCACTCGTTTATCCTAATGCCAGCGGATCGCGGCCGTCGGTCTGCGCGGCGGCTCCTGGAACAACAATCCACAGAACGTGCGCGTCTCGAACCGTAACAGGAACGAGCCAACGAACCGGAACAACAATATCGGTTTCCGGTGTGCCGGGGATGGGAAGCGGGCGTCGCGCCCGTTTGGCGCGCCGTCTTGGGCCAGCGCCGGGATCTTCATGGAGATTCCGGGCGTGCTACCTTCACTTCCGGGCCGCTATCCCGACGTCGGAGCAGCCGGCGTCAAACAACAACCGCGCCCGGGCCTTCTGGTAGCCGAGCAGGCGAACGTCAGCCCGGGTCGTGTGGGAGAATAACTTACTGAATCCGCACACATGAGCGATATCTTCATCAGTTACGCCCGAAAGGACCGGGACCGCGCGCGCCGGTTAGTCGAGGTGTTTGAAGCGGAAGGATGGAGCGTCTGGTGGGACCATACGCTGCTTGCCGGCGAGCAATGGAGCGACGTGATTGAAGAGGCGCTGGACGCGGCGTCGTGCGTAGTTGTCTTGTGGTCGGCCGAGTCAAAGAAGTCGCATTGGGTGAAGACGGAGGCGAGAGAAGGGTTCAAGCGGCGCGTGCTTGCGCCGGCACGGCTCGATGATGAGGAACCCCCACTGGAGTTTCGCGCCCTCCATACCGCGGATCTGACGGGTTGGGCCGCCACGGAAGTGGACCGGCTGCGGATTTCGGTCGCCCGGTTCCTTGGAAAAGCCCCACGAGTAGTACCAGCCGCGATCCGGACGGTTGGAACCACGCGCGTGCATTCGCTGGATGGGCTCACCTATGTGTGGATCCCTCCAGGCAAGTTCGTGATGGGGTGCTCGCCGGGGGATACCGAGTGTTCTGAAAATGAAAAGCCGGCCCACGAGGTGACCATCAGCAAAGGCTTCTGGATCGGGCAGACTCCCGTAACGCAGGCGGCGTTTGAGCGGGTGATGGGCAACAATCCCAGTAAGTTTCATGGGGCCGACCTGCCGGTGGACAGTGTTTCCTGGGGCGATGCCTTAGTGTATGCCGATAAAGTGGGACTGCGGCTACCAACTGAGGCGCAATGGGAGTACGCGGCTCGGGCGGGTACAACCGGAGCGCGGTACGGGGCAATTGACGACGTTGCTTGGTACTCCGGGAACAGCGATGGCAAAACACATCCAGTGAAAGGGAAGGCGGCGAACGCGTGGGGGCTGTACGACACTCTTGGGAACGTGTCGGAATGGGTGGGGGATTGGTATGAAGAAACGTATTACAAGAACTCTCCGCTAGCTGACCCAGGTGGACCGCCCTCAGGAGCAAGGCGTGGTCTGCGCGGCGGCTCCTGGTTCAGCAATCCACGGAGCGTGCGCGTCTCGTACCGTGGCAGGTTCGAACCGGCGGACCGGGACAGCGGTATCGGTTTCCGGTGTGCCGGGGAATTACCTTAAGCGTTTAGTGTTTTCCGTTTAACGGGGGGATTTCAAAGGGGGCTCGTCCCCCTTTGGGCGACGATTTTGAACAATCGTCCTCGATCAATGATCACTTCGGGCCCAGCACG
>JBDTMC010000012.1:0-38193 GCA_039934475.1 Bryobacteraceae bacterium
GAGCTCATCGTCGCCAAGCAGCGCAACGGGCCAGTCGGTAAAGTGCCGCTGGTGTTCCTGCGCGAGTTCACGAAGTTTGAGAATCGCACCGCCGACCTGGGCGACGATAGCCCTGAGTAGTTCCGCTACCGCCCCTCAAACCGCGGCGCCCGCTTCTGCAGAAAAGCCGCCACACCCTCGCGAAAGTCCGCCGATTCAATGCACCCCTTCTGCGCCACAGCTTCGAAATCCAATGATTCTGCCAGCGAATGCTCTTCCCCGAACCCCACGGCACGCTTGATCCCGGCCACCGCCAGTGCGGGAGCCGCCGCCAACCGCGCCGCCAGCCCGTCCACCACTCCGTCCAGTTCTTCAGCCGTCACCACCCGGTTCACCAACCCTAGCGCCAACGCGCGCGGGGCATCAATCACATCGCCGGAGATCATGAGTTCAAACGCCCGCGCATACCCGATCATCCGGCTCAGTAAGAACGTGCTGCCGCCATCGGGAATCAGGCCGATCTTCACAAAGGCTTGCGAAAACCGGGCCGTGTCCACGGCAATTCGGATATCCGCCGCCAGTGCGTAGTTGAAACCCACACCCGCGGCCACACCATTCACGCGCGCGATCACCGGCTTCGCCATCTCGCGCAGTGCGCGGATCGTCGGATTCGTCACGGTTCGCAAATACTCCGTCACGTCGTTCACCGGCGCCCCGGCTTTGAGGTCCGCGCCGCTACAGAATGCCTCGCCGCCGGCGCCTGTCAACACCACAACGCGCGAGTCATCGTCGGCGGCCGCTAGCACCGCATCGCGCAGCGCAACACACATCGCCGGATCCACCGCGTTACGGCGCTCTGGATTGTTAAAAGTGATTCGGGTTACAGCGCCGTCGCGCGTCACAAGGAGCTTCGGATGATCCGCCATGGCACCAGTCTAATCCCCACGACGAGCAGTCGTGAATTACCCTGGATCTGAATGACGTCCGCAGGATGCCGCTGGGTGGAGCTGTTCGACGAGCCGACGGGAATGCCATTCCCAATGCTGCTGATGTACCCCAGCGACACGCCCGAACGGCCAGAGATCCTCGGGCCCTACTCGGCAAGCGTCGCCTTGGACGCACCGTTCCCGCGCGGCCGGCTACCGCTGGTGATTGTCTCCCACGGAACCGGCGGATCGCATCTCACGCATCGCAACCTGGCGGCTCATCTGGCGCGCCACGGCTATGTCGTGGCCGTGCCGGAGCACCCGCGCAACAACCGCAACAACAATGAATTGGCGGGTACTGCCGTGAACCTCGCCAACCGGCCACGGCACGTTCGTTCGGCGATCGATTGGGCCTTCTCGACGTTCGAACCCAGCGCGGTCGTGATCATCGGCCACTCACTCGGTGGCTACACCGCGCTCGCCGTATCGGGCGGCAATCCAACGGCGTTCCCTAACGAGACGCCGAACCAGCAGCCCCAGGCGATCGACGTAGACCGGGACCACCGCGTCAACGCTTTGGTTCTTCTGGCTCCGGCCACCGTCTGGTTTATGGCGCCGGGGGCACTCGACAGCGTGCGCCTGCCAATTCTCATGCTGACTGGCAGCAAGGACACCCACACGCCCGCCTTCCACGCCGAGATCGTCAAGCAAGGCGTCCCGGATAAGTCGCTGGTGGAACACATTGCCGTCGAGAACGCGGGGCACTTCTCTTTCCTCAGCCCGTTCCCGGCAGCCATGACTTCGCCGACGTTCTTGCCCTCGCGCGACCCCGATGGCTTCGACCGCATCCAGTTCCACCAGGAGATGTACGGCATAATCCTGGAATTTCTCGGCCGTGTCGTTGACAAGCGCACGGCTTCGGTTTAGCCTCACACCTAACGACCTCCCATGGAAAACTCACCATCTTCCCGCCGTACCTTCTTGAGACACGCCTCCGCGGCGGCAGCGCTGGGAACCGCACTTCCCACTTCCGCAGCCTCCTACGACCGCATCATCGGAGCGAACGACCGCATCTCACTAGGGCATATTGGTGTCGGCAATCGGGGCAGTGAACTGCAACTGATGGCTGGCCGGCTGAAGGACGAGCAAAACGTCGACATGACCGCTGTCTGCGATCTGTGGACAGTGAATCGCGATCGGGCGGCCCATGCCTGCGAAAAGACATATGGCCGCGCGCCACGGGCCTTTCAGGATATGGAACGCCTGTTGGAACTGCGCGATATCGATGCCGTCATCGTGTCCACTGCCGACTTCCAACACGCCCGCCACCTCCAGTCAGTCCTCGAAAGCGGTAAGGACGCCTACTGTGAGAAGCCAATGGCGATTGATCTCGCCGATGCCAAATCCGTCCGCGATGTCTTCGTTAAGGGCAACCGCATCGTTCAGATTGGCACCCAACATCGCAGCGAGCCCTATCAGATAGAGACCAAGAAGGTCATCGACAGCGGCGCCTTGGGAGACATCTCGAAGGTTGAAATCGTCTGGAACTACCACGGGCCACGATGGCGCGGCCGTCCGGAAGTCAAAAAGATCCGCGAACAGGATACCAATTGGAAGAAGTGGCTTCTGCATAAGGAGTACCGTCCGTTCGATCCGCAGGCTTACTTTGAATTCCGTCTCTACCGGGACTTTTCCAGCGGTATCGCCGCGCAGTGGATGTGCCATGCCATCGATCTCATGAACTACCTTCTGGGCGACCGGTTCCCCAGTTCCGCAGTTGCTCATGGAGGCGTGTACGCGTGGCATGACGGTAGGGAGAATCCCGACACGTTTCAGGCCTTGCTCGAATATCCGAAGGGCTTTCTGCTCAGTTACTCCACGAGCTTTGGCAACGATGCGGACAGTTTCTCACGCATCATGGGAAAAAAGGCCACGTTGGTGAATCAGGGCGGCGAAGGAAGTCCGCGCTGGCTGCTTGTGGAAGAGGTGGGCAACCATGAAGACAACCCTTACGTGAAGAGGCCGCAACGGTATATCACGCTCCCGGGAAGTGACCAGCCGGGTCCGCCGGGAATCGGGGATGAGGATCTTTCGCATATGCGGAACTGGATGTCCTGTCTGCGCTCCCGGAAACAGCCAAACGCGACCGTCCACGATGGCTTCGCCCATTCCGTCGCGGTAATCATGGCCGCGCAGTCATATCGGGAAGGTCGCATGCTGCACTGGGACCCGCAGCATCAGACAATTCTTACCCAAAAGCCGGCCGCCTAATTCTAGATCGGCACCTAACCGCATTTCTGCCCTCCGTATCCCTGGCTAGCTGAGTAATTTTTAATCGCAAAGTCTCAAAAAAACCCACGCACGCGCTAAATCATATCTTCCAATTGTTTAGTACGTATGGTACTCTCAGTACTTCAGAACGACCCCTCGTTTCTGAAGCTAACTTTTCCGATCAAGAGGCGAAGCCATGCGTATAAACAACCTCCTTCTCACTTTCATTCTTCCTACGATTGCGTTCGCGGCATCCGACATCACCCAAGCTGGGCGTGTCCAATTCGCGCTGCGTTCGTCGTCTGACTTTAACGTTTACACGGACAAACCAACTCCCGCGAACATGGCGTGGATACCCGCTAATTTCTGGCGCCTTCAATCGAGTTCTCCCTATTGGGACTCCAAGTTGTCATGGATGCCCAATACCTGGGCTTACATCAACCTGTATGCCATTTATCCCAAGTCCCAGAATTTCACCGACCACCCGGAATGGATTCTTCGCGACAGCGCCGGAAACAAGCTCTTCATTCCTTGGGGCTGCTCTGGCGGAACTTGTCCTCAATACGCTGCGGACATCTCCAATCAAAGCTATCGAAACTGGTGGATCGCCAACGCCGCTTCCGAGCTGGCCATGGGCTACAAAGGAGTTTGGATCGATGACGTCAACATGGAACTGCGTGTCAGCGACTGCAATGGGACCACGGTAACTCCCTTCGATTCGAACACCTTGGCTCCGATGACGGCTGACAACTGGAGACGATACATGGCGGAGATGCTGGAGCAGGTCCGCTCGGCGCTGCCTGGGTACGAAATCCTGCACAATTCCATCTGGTTCGCCTCGCCAACCGAGTACAAGGACCCCTACGTCATCCGGCAGATCAATGCCGCCGACTACATCGTCGCCGAACGCGGATTTAGCGACCCTGGCCTAGTGGCTGGCACCGGCCCTTACTCCATGGGCGATTTCCTGAATTTCCTCGATACCGTGCATTCTTACGGCAAGAACATCGTCCTTGATGAATACCATCAGAATGGCGAATTCGGCCTCGCTGGCTACTACCTCATCTCCAACGGAGGGGACGCGTTAGGCAATCAGGACGCCACGCCCGATAATTTCTGGTCGGGCTATGCAACGAATCTGGGCTCACCCTTAGGTGTCCGCACAAGTTGGTATGGCCTCTACCGGCGCGACTATACGGGCGGCATGGTCCTTCTGAACCCCGTCAACGCACCAACGGTCACGGTCACTCTGCCAGGGAAATTCACGCGCCTTGACGGGACCAGTGTCACATCGCTCACTTTGGCAGCCGGCCAGGCTGCGGTTCTGTTAGGTACGGTGGCCACAAACATCACGACGCCGATATCCATCAATGCCGGGGGTGGCAATACAGGCTCCTTCATGGCCGACGCTTTCTTCACGGGTGGTCATGGCAGCAATCTCTCGACTACAGTGTCCGTGACAGGCGTAGCGAATGCGGCGCCGCAAGCGGTGTACATGTCGAAGCACACCAGCGACAACTCGTCAGGCTTCACCTACACCTTCCCCAACCTCGTTCCGGGCGCCAATTACACGCTACGCTTGCATTTCGCCGACGATCAGTCCTGGAAAGCAGGGATGCGGGTTTTCAACGTCGACGTCAACTCGGCCCGCACTCTCACTAACTTCGACATCTTCGCGTCCGCCGGGGTGATAGCCAAGGCTTACGTGAAATGTTTCCAAGTCACCGCAAGCACCTCAGGAAGCATAAAAGTGGTGTTCACGCCGGTGGCCGGAAATGCCCTGCTGAATGGCATCGAGATCGTTCCGTAAGGCATCAGAAGCTAGACTTCAGCCGAGGGGAAGGCGTTCACAGCGCTGCCCCCTCTGCTCCTTGCAGACAACGCAGGCGACATCAGCGCCGGGCAACCGGCACCGATGTGCTTGACGAGAGTCGTTCTCTAGATCGTTTCCCGCTTTTCTCAAGCCAAATTTTTAGACCGAGAGGCCAAGCAGTGCTTTTAAGAAATCTCCTTTTCTCTTTCATCCTTCCTATGATTGCGTTCGCGGCATCCGACACCATCCAGGCCGGGCGTGTCCAATTTGTTCTGCGTTCGTCGTCTGACTTCAACATTTACACGGACAAACCAACTCCTGCGAACATGGCGTGGATCTCCGCTAATTTCTGGCGCCTGCAATCGAGTGCTCCCTACTGGGACTCCAAGTTGTCATGGATGCCCAATACCTGGGCTTACATTAACCTGTATGCCATTTATCCCGAGTCCCAGAATTTTACCGACCACCCGGAATGGATTCTTCGCGACAACGCCGGGAACAAGCTCTTCATTCCCTGGGGCTGCTCCGGCGGAACCTGCCCGCAATACGCTGCGGACATCTCCAATCAAAGCTATCGAAACTGGTGGATCGCCAACGCCGCTTCCGAGCTGGCCATGGGCTACAAAGGAGTTTGGATCGATGACGTCAACATGGAACTGCGTGTCAGCGACTGCAATGGGACCACGGTAACTCCCTTCGATTCGAACACCTTGGCTCCGATGACGGCTGACAACTGGAGACGATACATGGCGGAGATGCTGGAGCAGGTCCGCTCGGCGCTGCCTGGGTACGAAATCCTGCACAATTCCATCTGGTTCGCCTCGCCAACCGAGTACAAGGACCCCTACGTCATCCGGCAGATCAATGCCGCCGACTACATCGTCGCCGAACGCGGGTTCAGTGACCCTGGCCTGGTGGCTGGCACCGGCCCTTACTCCATGGGCGATTTCCTGAATTTCCTCGATACAGTGCATGCCCGCGGCAAGAATATCGTCCTCGACGAATTCCATCAAAACGGCGAATTCGGCCTGGCTGGCTACTTCCTAATCTCGAACGGAGGGGACGCGTTAGGCAATCAGGATGCGACTCCGGACAATTTTTGGTCGGGCTACGCAACGAATCTCGGTTCACCCCTAGGGGCCCGCACAAGTTGGTATGGCCTCTACAGGCGTGACTTCACCGGCGGCATGGTTCTTCTAAACCCGCTTAACGCGCCGGCGGTCACAGTCACTCTGCCAGGGAAATTCACGCGCCTTGACGGGACCAGTGTCACATCGCTCACTTTGGCAGCCGGCCAAGCCGCGGTTCTACCAGGCACCGTAGCCACAAACATCACGACGCCGATATCCATCAATGCCGGGGGTGGCAATACGGGCTCTTTCATGGCCGACGCTTTCGTTACCGGTGGCCATGGCAGCAGTCTCTCAACCACCGTGTCCGTCACAGGCGTAGCGAACGCCGCGCCGCAAGCGGTGTACATGTCGAAGCGCACCAGCGACAACTCGTCTGGCTTCACCTACATTTTCCCCAACCTCGTTCCAGGCGCCAAGTACACCCTACGGCTGCACTTCGCCGACGACCAGTCCTGGAAAGCCGGGATGCGCTTATTCAACGTGGACGTTAACTCGGTCCGAGCGCTTACTAACTATGATGTTTTCGCGGCCGCCGGTGTGATCGCCAAGGCCAACGTGAAGCGTTTCCAAGTTACCGCAAACGCAACGGGGAACATTAAGGTTGTGTTCACGCCTGTGGTTGGGAATGCGCTGCTGAACGGTATCGAGATCATACCGTAAGGCAATAGCTTCGCTGTTAGGGGAAGCCCGGCCAACGCGCTTCCCCTGCGCAGCCGTTCCAATGGTGGGCGTTGCCCGGATCCAAGTGCTACAATCCCGCCATGAAGAAGCTGAGCCTCCTGCTCTTCCTTGCCCTGGTGGCATCGGCGCAGAGGCGGCCCATTACGCATGAAGACGTCTGGCTGATGAAGCGCGCCAGTGATACAGCCGTAAGTCCTGACGGCCGTAGCGTGGTCTTCCTTCTCACCGAGCCCGACTACGACCCGGCGAAGACCGTCGCCGATCTGTGGATGGTTCCCGCCGATGGCAGCGCGCCGCCACGACGATTGACCTCTACGAAGGCTGCGGAATCGGGAGCCACTTGGTCGCCCGACGGGACTGCGATTGCCTTCTCCACCAAGCGCGAAGGCGACGACGCAGCGCAGATCTACATCCTGCCCATGGCCGGCGGCGAGGCGCAACGAATCACGAATATTGCGGGAGGCGCAGCCAATCCGCACTGGCGGCCCGACGGCAAGGCGATTCTCTTCGAAAGTGACTTCGATCCCCTCGCCGCCGAACGCAAGGCACGCAAATCGAACGCCCGGATTTACAATGCCATGCCGGTGCGCTTTTGGAACGCCTGGCTAGACGAGAAGACGCCGCACGTCTTCATTCAGGAACTGCGCGACGGCGCACAGGCGACAGACCTTCTGAAAGGATCGAAGCTAGCGGCGTCACCGGGCTTCGGCGGCCTCTTTGGCATAAGCGGTTCGCAGTCCTTACAAGCCGTATGGGCTCCAGATGGCCAGTCAGTGGTCTTTGCCGCCACCGTCGACCGCAACGCAATGATGACCTCCGAAACTTTTTCAGCACTCTTTGCGGTTTCAGCTTCCGGAGGTGAGCCACGTCAGTTGACCGACAGTGGGCCGAAGTACACTCATCCCCGATTTTCCCTTAACGGTGACGCCCTGTTCGCGCTTCACGAAAGGGAGCACCAGCCCAGCGGCCGTCTCTATTCGCTGACCCGTCTGGCGCGTTTGCCCTGGCCAGCCGCCGGTAAAGCCACAATCCTGACCACCTCCTGGGATCGCTCCGTCTCGGATTTTGCACTTGCCAAGGACGGGCGCACGATCTACCTCGATGCCGAAGATGACGGCTTCGATCAGCTCTTCCAGATGCAGGCGCAGGGTGGTCCGGTACAGCGTCTTATGAAAGTGGAGCGGGGCGGATACACGTCCCTCTCACCCGCCGCGGACGGGTTCGTTGCCGTGTATCAGACGGCGCTCCAGGCACCCGAGGTTGTACGCCTGAACATTGCCGCTGCTTCCCACACCGCGCTGACTGGCTTCAATGCAGACCAGATCGCGGCGATCGACGCCCCCGCTCCGATTCATTTCTGGTTCACGGCGAAGAATGGGAAGCGCATCCACAATCTGCTGTTTCAACCGCCGCAGTTTAGTGAGAGCAAGCGCTACCCTCTGGTGATCTTCCCGCACGGCGGACCGAACGCTATGTCGAAGGATGCGTTCTCCGCGCGTTGGAACAGCTATCTTCTTGCTTCGCCTGGCTACGTGGTTCTAGAAACGGACTACAGCGGCTCCACAGGCTTCGGGGAGAAATTCGCCGACGATGTGGAGAAAGACGTTCTCCGCGGCCCGGCAGAGGAGATCCTGGAAGCGATCACCGAGGCAGTGCACCGCTATCCCTGGATTGATGGCACTCGTCAGGCCGCGGCAGGGGCGAGCTACGGCGGCTACCTCATGAACTGGTTGAACGGCCACACCAATCAGTTCAAGTGCTTCGTCATCCACGCCGGCGCGATCAATAACGAGTCCCAATACGGAGTGAACGACGGCGGCCTCGACCGCGAACTGCGCATGGGCGGACCCATCTGGGTGAAAGGGGGTCAGTGGAACGACCAAAGCCCCCTCCGCTATGCAGGGTCCTTCCGCACACCAGCACTGATCACGCAGGGCGAGAACGATTACCGTGTCCCGCTGGGTGAAAGCCTGACCACGTTCAAGATCCTCCAGCGCCGCAAGATCCCGTCGAGGCTGGTAGTCTTCCCCGACACCGGCCACTGGGTCTTGAAAGGAGAGGACAGCAAGCTCCACATGCAAGAAGTGCAAGCGTGGCTGGCCCGCTTTCTTTAATTCAGTCTCCCGATTCCGGTCTGCTGTCTAGAATTCATACCGCAACGCGAACTGCATCACGCGTGGCGGCGTTGTTGCCTGGAACTCGCCAAACGTCGCCGGGTTGGAAAGAGCCAGGCTAGGCTTGACGAAGGTCGGATGGTTGAAGGCGTTGAATGCCTCGGCGCGCAATTGCACGCGGTGGCCTTCCCACGGCAGGATGAACGACTTCGATATAGCCAGGTCGACGTTGCCCAAGGGCGCCAGTCGAACGATGGCCCGCGTACCCGTCTGGCCGGGATACTGATCGGCGAAGGAGTTGACGGCGTCGGGAGTTCCGAACAAACTCGGGTTCCCGTTCGAATCGATGCCGCGTTTCGTTTGGAACGGACCCGTCGCAATAGCCAGCGAGTTCAGCCAGTAGTTGGTGTTCCACGCATAGCCGCCCTGGATCACGCTGGGCAGGCCGCTGCGCCACCGCGCGATTCCAGAAAGTTGCCAGCCGCCGACAATGTGATTGGCCCACTTCGGCACGTGGCCGAGGAACTTCTGGCCGCTTCCGAACGGGAGCCCGTAGATGGCATTGGCGTTGATATTGTGGCGGATATCGAAGTCCGACGAACCGCGGAACTCGCCCGGGTTGAAGATATTCTGAATCGAGGCGCCCGCCTGTCCGGCGCCGCCCTCGGCCGCCGATGCATTGTCTATGGAGTGCGACAGAGTGTAGTTGAAGTCGAATGCAAACCCGCTCGAGTAGGCGCGGCGGATGGATAGGGTGGCGCCGTGGAAGTTCGCCATACCGGCATTCATCCACGTCGGATTCGAACTACCCTGGCGTGAGAAGAAGGTATAGCAGCCGGTGCGGCTGGCACAGGTGCCATCGGGTGTGCCAAACGATCCAGGAATGCGGTCTGCGGCGTGCAGGACGTCGAGGTAACTTCCACCGTACACGCCGTAGATTCCGTAGTAGTAGTTGGCGGACGCGCTTCCCGGCATGTAATAGTTTGCGAAGGCTGGGAACATACTCTCGACGAATGGATTGTTGGGGACCAGACCGGGGCTCGCCATCGCCTGATCCGCCGTCAGTCCGCCATCAAACAGTTGCCGGTATCCGGTCATGCTCTGTCTCCAGGTTTGGCCGGAGACCGGATCCTTGAAATTCTCGAGCGGCGTGAACACGTCGCCTTGCAGCAACAGCTTCCGTGATAGCCGCCCCACATAGCCCACTTCAATCGTCAACTTCGACGGCAACTCGCGGGCGAAGCTGGCATTCAGCAGGTAAGAATACGGCGCCTTCAGCCCGGGGAAGATGCCTTGGGTCTCACCTACAATGGCCGCGATGTCGGGCGGCGTGTAGGGGAATCCGCCCTGAGGCGCGGTGGGCTGCACCGCGTCGCTACCGTCGTAACGCGGCGAAGTGGTGAAGTTGTAGGAGACAGCGTTGCCGAGAGTCGTCGCCAAGCCGAGGGAACCGAACTGATCGAACTGCGTGATCAATTCGCTGCCAAAGCGGTCATACACCATCGCGCCGCCGGCGCGGAACGATCCGTTCTTGCCGAAGATCTTGCCCAGGATTCCGGCGTGATCGGTAGGAGCGTACGCCAGTGAGAAACGCGGCCCGAAGTTGTTGTTGTCAGGGTTGTACCAGCTCGGCTTGCCGTTGGCCGGACCATTCAAGTCGTATTGCAGCGTGGCGCTGGGCATGGCATTGCCGGCCACGCCTTGCGAGCCCAAACCATTGCGCTCGGCAAAGTAGACGTCCAGAGGAGTGGTGGGAGCTACCTGCAGACCGTTCTTTTCATAAGGCGGCCGCGAGTTGGAGTAACGCATGCCGAAGGAGAGCGTCAGGTCTGACCGTACGCGCCAAGTATCGGCAATGTAGCCTTCGTATTCGCGCATGCCGAAGACACGCACTTGCGGTTTGCCCTGCGCCAGCACCGATCCATCGCGTAGGAATTGATAGGTAATGCTGGTGCTATTGATGGTGCCCAGTAACACACCCATCGCCGAAGCGACCGATGACGGGTCGCTGATCTGCAGATCCGGATTCCCGCTGCGCTGCTGGATGTACGCGTTGATGGAGTTCTGAATGTCCTCGCCCAAGCCAATGGCCACGGTGGGGGAGTATCCGGAAGAGGGATACGATTGTCCGTAGCCGAACCGGTTGTTCGTCATCACACGGAAGTTCCCGCCCGCCACCAGCGTGTGTTTGCCCTTGGTCCACGTCACGTCGTCCACGAAGTTGTGTACAGGCAATATTCGGCCGCTGCCGCGGGCATTGAAATTCTGTAGCGGGTCGAGGTCATTGAAGGTGAGCGCCGTGCCCACGGTGCCCGACTGCTGGATGCCCTGCCGCGTAAAGCCGTAGGTGAACGAGTTGATCAGAGTCGGCGTCAGCACGCCGGTGTAATGGATCGCAATGCCTTTGCTATTGTCGAGATACTTCGAGGCGGGATCCTGTCCCGGGAACTGCGCCAGCGCGCCCTGCAGATCGCGCGATGCGTTGGAGAGAGTGCCGCGCACATACAGCGAATGCTTGGCCTTTGAATCCAAAATGAAATCCATCTTGCCAACGTAGGCGCGGTCATCACGCTTGTTGGGCGCATTGAAGCGGAAGCCTGCGAAGTTCAATCCGCCATCGGCTCCGAAAGGAGCGTCGTTCGCGGTCGGATACGCCTTGATCAGGTTCACCACCTTCTGATTCAGACCGATGCCAAGCGGATCGACGGCGCGAATCTCATCGGCATTCAGTGTCTGGGTGGTTCCATCGCTGGCGGCAAACGTGAGCACACCCGCTTTCATCGCATCGGTGGGCACGGCACGCTCTTGCGCGGTGGCGCTGGAATCCAGCCGCCGCTCGTAATTGAGGAAGTAGAATGCCCGGTCCTTAATGATGCGGCCGCCCAGTGAGGCGCCGAACTGATTGCGGACTAACTGCTCACGATCCACACCGCTGCGGTTGTTGAACCACGTGTTGGCGGCTGTAGCCGTGTTGCGGTTGAACTCATAGAGCGACCCGTGAAATTGATTGGTGCCGCTCTTGGTCACCAGCACCACCTGGCCACCGGAGGAGCGGCCTTCGTTAGCGCCCTGGCCAGCCACCGTGACGCGAAACTCCTGCACCGAATCGAGCGGCACCGGCAGCACGGAATTGAATCCTGCCTGCGGGTCGGAGCCATTGCCGTTCGATCCCTGACCGTCGTTGCCGCCTCCGGAGATACCCGCATTTTGGTTGTCGTTCACGTCCACGCCATCCAACGTGATGTTGTTCTGGTCACGCCGTGCGCCCAACACTTCTCCAGTCGGTGTCACGCCTGGTTGGAGGCTGAGCAGTTCTACGACGTTCCGTGTTAACAGGGGCAGTTGCCGCACCTGAGTTTGATTGAACGCATTGCCCACCGAGGCGTCAACGGTATTGATCTGCGCCGACTCTTCCGTCACGTTCACGACGTCACCGGTGCTGCTGACTTCGAGCCGGAAATCGACAGTGACCGGTGTGTTCACCTGCAAGGTAATGTCGTTCTTCGTCGTCAGCGAGAAGCCTGGTTTCTGGACGCTGACTGCATACGTGCCCGGAGGCACTTGAAGAAACTGATATTCGCCATTCGGGCTGGTGACGCCGCGCCGGCTGAAGCCGTTCGCCGCGTTGCTCAGACTGACAATGGCATCGGGAATGATCGCGCCGCTGGCGTCGGAGACCGTACCACGTAGCGAACTCGTGTTTTGCGCCTGAAGGGAAAGACCGGCGATGAGCAGCGACAATGACGCGACTACCGCTCTGTGCCTGACGGCTGACAATCGGAACATCGACAACACTCCTGTAATTCAAGTTGACTAATGGTCAAGACCCAGAAGAGGGGAGTGAAGCCAGCCGCAAACCATGCAGCCGATCTCAGCGAGGAGGGGAAAGCAGCGTCCGCTCGGACGAGGTGTTTCCCAGGGACGGCTCCATCTGGCACAAACGTTTGGCCAGCCTTGGTTAGTTATTGCTCTATTCTTGACTCTCTAGGACAGAGAGTCAATCGAATCTCAGGGGTATTCAAAAAATCTATCGGGACGGTACTGCTTACTCGGACAGCGTCGCCTCGACGCGCTTCGGGTCGAACCGGAGCATCTTGCCGCCTCGCAAATCGCACAACCAGACGGAGCCGAGACCAAAGCGAACTGCATCGCCTCCCGCGCCGGCAAACTGCTGCGCCACCTTATTCGACACCACGTCGATTCGGGTCAGTGGAAGGTCGAACACGGTGACCCACACAGAACCACCGCCCACGGAAATATCGCCGCCTTTACCAGGGGTGCCAGCCTGGATCGTCTCAGTTACCTTGTTCGTCTTCACATCGACCTTCGTCACCGATCCATCGCCTTGATTGAGGACCCACACCGCGCCTTCACCGACAGTAAAGAAGCGAGGTGTCTTACCCACCTTGATGGTCTCCACCACGAGATTGGTGTTGGGGTCCACACGCGTTAGAAGGTCCTTAGTCGTACTGGTAGCCCAGACGGCGGCCTCGCCGAAATTAACATTAAACGAGCCTTCCGGGAGTTGGATCTCCGCCACTACTTTGTTCGTGTCGGGATCGATCCGCGAAAGCGTGCCCTTCTTGTCTGTGATCATCCAGACGCTGCCCGCGCCTGTCGCGAGACCACCTTCCGAATCGGGAATGGGCATGGCAAAAGTCGCCGTCACTTTGCCCGTTTTCAGATCGATCCGCGATACAGTTTGGTCGCCGCAGTTGGGGACCCAAAGACTGCCAAACCCTGCAGCGACTCCCGAGCACGGATTCTTGCCCACCTTCACTTGCTCCACCACTTTGTTAGTCTTCGGATCGAGGCGGGAGATCACGTTTTCCGGAAAGTGGGAGATCCACACCGATTCGTCGATGGCGATCCAGTCGGGCGCCTTCGGCACGTCGAATACGGCGTCCGGCTTCAACTTGGTCATCGGAATCCGGACAATGGGCTTCACCGCCGCCTTAGGTTTCTCTTTATCGGCCGCCGCCAGTGAGACTGCGGCCAGCGCCGCGATGCAAAGAATTTTCGTCACTTCAAATCTCCTGTCGATTCCGGTTGCCGCCACATGTTCTTCCTTTGCCGGGCGGAGTTTTCGTGCTCGATTTGATTCATCTCGCGCTCCACCTCAGGCGTCATCGGCCACACGGTGAAGTCGCGGTATGCCAGGCGCGCCGGCTTGCCGCCGCTTGACGTCAGAGCATCGTTTAGTTCGAGCAAGTGGCCTCGGGTCAGTTCCAGGGCGTGCTCCTGTGGCTGAAACATCGAACCGATGGTGTATTCGCGATAGGGAATGTCCCTTTGTTCGATGTGGTTGCCAAGAATGTGCGTCACCACTCTGCCCTTCGTGAAATCCACCAGCCGTTGCGCGCTGGCGGTGAAGGCGGGCCAGTCCCTCACGTAGAGACGCCCCGGATAGAGGTTATCGCCGGTCAACAAGACGCCCGTCGCGCGATCGTATAAAGCTACCGCGGCGGCGTCATGGCCAGGCACGCCGATCGCATCTATGGTGCGCCCGCCGAGGTCAATATGCCCAATCTCCAGCGGCCAGTTTCGAATTCCATACGCCTTCTTCACTCCGGCGACAGTCGCCGGAACCACCTCTGTCATGGGGCGCGCGGCCAACTGGCTATCACCCGCGGTGTGATCGCCATGACTGTGCGAATGGACAACAAGTAGCGGGATCGAGTGGCGCTGCTTCCGCTCCAGCCAGCGTCCCATCACCTGGTCGACAATCACTCGCGTGGTGGCCTTCCCCGCGCCGCTATCCTGCAGCAGCGCCCGATCTTTTCCGAAAATCAGGTAGAGGAACGGCTTCTCATAGTGAACACAGCCGGATTCGCGCAGGACGTAGAAATCCTCGTTGTACTCCTGCACCTGCCAATCCGGCGTTTCCATGCACTTAGGGCCGCCTGTCAGCCAGTGCGCCGGGAGCTCGCCCGGCTGTACGGACCCCCCGTCGGGCTGAGGGATCTGGGCGGCCAAAGGCAGCAACAGAATTAAGAATACGGATAACTTTCCAAACATCTTATTGTGAAAGCGCTGGAACGACGGGGGGCCACCGGATTTCTTACTATAGCCGACCACATCAGGTTTGCCAATCTTATACGGCTTCTCTTATACTACGGGTACAACGTCGTACCGAAACCCTGTCTGTTCCTTTCCATCCTGGTAAGACCGTTCGAGGGGAAGATCATGCGCCCGTCTTGGCTTAGAATTTCGGTACTGACAATTGGCGTTATGCTTGCAGCCACGGCCGGCCTGGCGAGTGAGCAAGACGACACCGTCTTCTTCGAATCGAAAATTCGCCCCATCCTGGCCACCAGTTGTTATTCCTGCCACACCGGCTCCGCGCTGGGAGGCCTGCGTCTCGATTCTCGGGAAGCGCTGTTAAAGGGCGGTAAGTCGGGTCCGTCCATTGTTTCCGGCGATCCGGATAGTTCGTTGCTCATCACCGCCGTGCGGCAGACGGGTCCTCTGAAGATGCCGATGGGCGCCAAGCTCACAAAGGACCAGATCGAAGACCTCACGAAATGGGTGAAGACAGGCGCCTTCTGGCCTGTAGCGGCTAAGACCGCCGCGCCGGCCTCCGGCAAATATGTCATCACCAAGGAGCAGCGGGCGTTCTGGTCGTTCCAGCCGGTCCATGTGTCACCCGCGCCTGCGACCGTCAACAAGAAATGGCCTCGCAATGAAATCGACAGGTTCATCCTGGCGCGGCTGGAGAAAGAGAATCTCGCCCCTGTCTCCGCGGCAGATCGCCGCACGCTGATCCGCCGCGCGACGCTCGACCTCACCGGCCTTCCACCGACGTTCGAGGAGATCGATGCCTTTGAAAAAGACAAGTCGGCCGACGCCTTCGCAAAGGTGATTGACCGCTTGCTCGAATGTCCCAACTACGGCGAGCGGTGGGGACGTATTTGGCTGGATGTCGCTCGCTACGGCGAAGACGATTACCGAAGTCTCGATCCTATGGGGCGCGGTCACAATCCCTACCCGATGGCGTACTTATACCGCGATTGGGTCATCAAGGCATTCAACGAAGACCTTCCTTATGATCAGTTCGTGAAAGCACAACTGGCGGCGGATTCGATGGACGAAGCGAAGCGCGCGCGAGTGCTTCCCGCCCTCGGGTTCCTCGGCCAGGGTCCATGGTTCTACGACAATGGCGCGGTAGAGATCACTCACGCCGACGCGCGCCACGACCGCATCGACGTCGTCAGCCGGGGCTTCCTTGGCCTTACAGCCGGGTGCGCCCGCTGTCACGACCACAAGTACGATCCCATCCCCACCACCGACTACTACGCTCTGGGCGGCGTCTTCGCCAGCACCTCATACCAGGAGTATCCGATGGTGCCGAAGGCAGTGGCCGCGGATTACGACAAGCAGGAAAAGAAGGTGAAGGCCAAGGAACGGATGCTCGGCGAGTTCATGGAAGCGGAGACGGATCGGCTCGCCGAAAGCCTCGCCATGCAAGCATCCAAGTACATGGTGGCGGCGTGGAAAGTCACCGGTGAACCGAAGACGGAACTCACCAAAGTTGTCGATGAGAACAAGCTCGATTTTGAACTGATGGGGCGCTGGGTGAAGTTCCTCGCCCGCCCGCCCAAGAACTATCCGAACCTCAAAGACTGGCAGGCGATGATCCAGCGCGGCGGCACTGCGGAAGAAGCCAAAAAACTCGGCGACGAATTCCAGACGCTGCTTCTTGAACTCGTGTTCGACAAGAAGGAAGTCAACGACGAAAACGAGATTCGCTTGGCAAAATCCCTCGCCGGTTTGAAGAAGCGCGAACCGTTGTTCAAGCCAAGCGACTTTAAGACCAACGACGATTTTTGCCCCGCTTGCGCCGTTGAGCTGAAAACCATGCCTCTGGAGCGAAGCAATCTCTGGATGGATGTCTTCAAGATCGATCTCGAAGACCCGCAACTCCCCGGCGTGAAGTACGAGTTCAAGCCCGGCCTGCTGGTCTTCCGCGGTTGGGGACTGGAGCGCCAGTTAAGTGCCGACAAGAGGCAGTACATCAACGGCCTGAAGGACGACATCGAAAAGACGAAGAAAGACATGCCGCCGCATTACCCGTTTGTCCATGGGGCCGCCGATGAGCCGGCGCCGGTGGATCTGAAGGTGAATCTGCGAGGCAATCCGTTCAGTCTCGGAGCCGATGTGCCGCGCGGCTTTCTCTCCGTTCTGTCTCCGGCGGACCAGCCGATTCACTTCAGTAAAGGAAGCGGCCGAATGGAGCTGGCAGAGGCGATTCTGGCCCAGCCGCTGGCCATGCGCGTCATCGTCAACCGTGTCTGGAAGGGGCACTTCGGGACTGGCATTGTGGATTCGCCGAGCAATTTCGGCGTCACAGGTGAGCGCCCTGTGCATCCGGAACTACTCGAGTATCTCGCCGACTCTTTCACAAAGAATGGCATGTCGATTAAGAAGCTGCATCGCGAGATCATGCTCAGCTCGGTGTATCAATTGAGCAATGAATTCTCGCAGACGAACTTCGATAAGGATTCAGGCAATCGCCTCTACTGGCGCTTCAATCGTCGCCGCATGGATGCCGAACAGGTTCGAGATTCGCTTCTTGCCGTCTCCGGACAACTCGAAAACAAACAGTTCGGACCGTCGGCGCCTCTCACACCGCAGTACAACCGCCGCACGGTGTATGGCAAAGTCAGCCGCTACAAACTGGATGACTACCTGCAGCTCTTTGACTTCCCCGCCCCCAACATCAGTGCCGAACAGCGTTTCTCCACCAACGTCCCGATGCAGCGGTTGTTTTTCATGAACAGCGATTTCGTGCAGCAGCAGGGCGAGTATCTGGCCAAGCGTTTGGAAGATGAACCGGACACGGCGTCAAAGATTCAAAAAGCCTACAAGCTGACACTGGGACGCGCGGCCACCCCGGAGGAGGTCCAACTCGGCGTTGAATATCTGAAGAACGAGCCGTTGAAGGAATACGAAGAGCGCAAGGCAGCCGCCGAAAAGAAGGAAAAAGAGGCAAAGGAAAAGGCCGCCAAAGCAGTGAAAGACGGAATGCCTGGGCCGCCGGAGCCAGTGGCGGTTAAAGGCTCGATCGATAAGATGAAGCCGAGCGGCGCGGAATCGGGGATGGATCCCAACGGCATGATGGCCGGCGTGGTCCCGGGCGACGAGAAGGACAGCGGCAAGAAGCCACTGCTGCCGGTCTCCACATGGGGCCGTTACGCCAAGGTCCTGCTCAGCTCCACCGAGTTCATTTTCATCAACTAAGTAGAGGACGATTGATGTCGCACAAAGGACCGAAGCCGTTTACCCGACGTGAAGCACTCTGCCGCATGGGTGGTGGATTCGGCATGATGGCGTTCGCGGGTTTGGTGAACGAATCGCTGGCAAAGGCGGAGACGCTGCCGAACGGAGGGATGCACCATCCGGCGAAGGCAAAGCACGTCATCTTCCTGTTCATGAACGGCGGCCTTTCACAGGTGGACAGCTTCGATCGCAAGCCGATGCTGGACAAGTACCACGGCCAGCCTCTGCCGAGTGGTACGGTTCTCACGGAGCGCAAGACCGGATCCCTGCTGCGTTCCCCCTTCCAATGGAAGAAGTACGGCCAGTGCGGCATGGAAGTCAGCGAGCTATTCCCCAACGTCGGCGAGATGGCCGACGATATCTGCTTCATCCGTTCTGTCTACACCGACATCCCGAATCACGAGCCTTCGATGCTCATGATGAACACCGGGTTCAGCCAGGCGGGACGGCCTTCGCTCGGTTCGTGGTTGACGTATGGATTGGGAACGGAAAACCAGAATCTTCCCGGCTTCGTCGTGCTGTGTCCCGACGTTCCTACGACCGTGGGACCGCCATTGTGGAGCAGCGCGTTCCTGCCGGCGATGACCCAGGGTTCATTCATCTCTGAGAAGCCCGGCGACAAGCAATCCGCCGAGATGCTGGTGGAGACGGATTTCGACCCGAAGAAGCTCATCAAGTACATCTATAACGATAAGTTCGCGCTGCCGGAGCAACGCCGCGAGCTCGACCTGCTGGAGAAGCTGAACCAGTTGCAGGTGGCGCGTGAAAAGGCGAAGGACCCGCAGATGGAGGCCACCATCAAATCGATGGAGACGGCCTATCGCATGCAGACAGAGGCGCCCGACATCTTCGACATCCGCAAGGAATCGCCGGCGAATCTGAAGATGTATGGACCAGGAAGCACCGCGCGCGGTTGCCTGCTGTCGGTGCGTATGGTGGAGAAGGGCGTGCGCATGGTACAGGTCTACTACGCCAAAGGCGACCCTTGGGATGCGCACCTCGATATCAACCAGCACCGCAAGAACGCCAGGGATTCCGATCAGCCCTTTGCCGCCGTGTTGAAGGATCTCAAGGCGCGCGGCTTGTGGAAGGATACGCTGGTGGTGTGCGGCTCAGAGTTCGGACGTACCCCGGTGATGGAAACCAGCGGCATGTCCGCGGCTGTGGCCAACGGACGCGATCACAACCCGTTCGGGTTCACGATGTGGCTGGCGGGCGGCGCGGTGAAGGGTGGGATGTCGTACGGAGCAACCGACGACTTTGGCTTCAAAGCGATTGAGAAGCCGGTGCATGTGCATGACCTGCACGCCACTATCCTGCACATCATGGGCATCGACCACAAGAAACTCACTTACCGCTATAGCGGGCGCGACTTCCGCCTCACCGATGTGTCCGGCGAAGTCATCCACGACATTCTGACGTAAGCGTCAACCGCCGAACTCGGCGAACTCCTGCTCAATGCGGCCGCCCATGGCCGCATCTTCGATTTCGCGAATCACGCGCGCCATTTCCTCTTCACAGAGATAACCGGAGTCGAGGCGTTTGTATTCGGGGATCTCGATCTCAGCGACGACACGCGATGCCTCCGCGCCGTTGTCCTTGCCGATCACGACAACACGCGTACTGAGGAAGATGGCTTCGGCGATATTGTGCGTCACAAACATCACTGTAGTGCCCGTGTCGCGCCAGACGCGGCGCAGCAGGCGCTGCATGTCGGTACGAGTTCCAGGATCAAGGGCGCTGAACGCCTCATCCATGAGCAGGATTTTAGGGTTCATGATCAAGGCCTGGGCGATCGCCACGCGCTGCTGCATGCCGCCGGAGAGTTCGTCCGGATACTTACAGGCGTCGTCAGGCCGCAGCCCCATCCGATCGATATACTTCATTGCGGTGGCGCGGGATTCGCGGCGCTTACGCCAGTACTCAGGCAGCAAGGGGCTCCACAACTTGGCGCCTTCCATCAGTGGGCCGAAGGTGATGTTCTCAAGCACCGTGCGATCGGGAAAGAGCGAGTACTTCTGCGGCACATAGCCGCGGTCGCGCCCGGGATGCCCCACTTCCCTGCCCTCCACCAGAATGCGTCCCGCGGTTGGCTGCTCACAGCCAAGGACCACACGCAGCAATGTCGATTTGCCGCAGCCAGTCTGTCCGACCACGCAGACGAATTCGCCGGCCTCGATGGTGAGGTTGACGCCAGACAGCACAGTCTTCGCCTTGCGGCCGTTGGCACGGTAGGTGACGCCGAGATTTTCGATCTGGATCAGTTAGGCCTCCCGGAACCAGGGGTGAAGACGCTTGTTCAGCAGGCGCATTCCGAAATCGACAAGAAACAACAGCAGCGCCACCCACAGCACGTACGGGATGATCACGTCCATGCTGAGGTTGCGGCGCAAGAGCGCGATGCGATAGGCCAGTCCATCGGTGGAAGCGATCATCTCGCCACTGAAGAGGAAGAGCGCAACTGGCTTCAGGTTCAGGCGAATGCTGTTCAAGACGCGGGGCCAGATCTGCCGTAGCACCACCATGTAGGCCACGGTGAAGTCGCCTGCACCGAGCGTGAAGCCTTTGACGATCTGCTCCGGTGGCACCCCTTTGGTGAGGTTGAACGCGTCGAGGATCACCGTCGGCGTCACACCGATCACGATGAGCATGATCTTTGACAGTTCGTCGATGCCAAAGGCGATGAACAGGATAGGCAGTACGGAGAGAGCGATGATCTTGTCGAAGAAGAGGATGAAGCGGAGGAAGACGGTGCCTACGTAAGGGAACAGCGCCATATGCATGCCGATGATGGCAGCCGGGAAGAGCAGTCCCAGACCCCACAAAAAGCGTTTCCCGCTGGCAAGCGTATCCTTCCACAACATGCTGCTGTGAACGCGCTGCCAGAGGGGCGCATTCTCAGCGCCGGCTTCCTGCTCATCGGCTTCATCGGGCTTCAGCGCGGCGTCGCTCATGCCCTTCACCATCTGCGAAAGGGACGGTACCACGCGGTCTTCCGGGTTCTCCACGTGCCTTTGATGTGAGGTCCAGAAGTACAATGCGGTCCCGGCGACGAACAAGGACCACGAAAGCGCGAGAGCCGTTGTGCGGTTCGGAACAGCGTTGATGCGGAAGAAGCTCAAAGCTTGCCCTCACCGGCCAACTGCATGTACGAGGTCTCGAAGCGGAGCCGCACCCGTTCCTTCTTGCCCTGCACAGTGCCGTCGGCGTAGCGGATGGCGACGTCGTCGGGAGAGGCGACGTTCTTGCCCAACAGGCCATGCTTGAAGCAGAACTGCCGCACCAGAGCCATCTTCTCTTTCAGCCCTGCTGAACGAGTCATCTCCAAAGCTTCAGCAGGCTTGTAAAACAACTTAGTGGTGGCGAGTTGCTCCTTATAGGAGGCGAGTGTGTCCTGCCCGGCTTCGGCGACCACGGTGAGCACTTTGTCGGCGTTCGGCCCGCTCATCTGAGCCATGGTCTCGTACCATGCGCCCGTCAGGGCCTTGGCGAACTTTTGCCCGGAGCCATCGGCGCGGTTCAGCACGTCGGTTCGTACCACCGCGAGGTCGAGGATCTCGCCCGGCACCTGCGATGAACTGAAGAGAGAGGTCACGCCCTTCATCTTGGCCACCTGCGATGCCAGCGGCTTCCAGGTGACGACGCCCGTGGCGGACGCATCGCTCATGTAGGCCGTCACGATATCGGAGTCGGAGGTGTTGACCAGCTTCACCTGCTTCAACTGGCTTTCCATCCCATTCAGCACCATGCCGCGTTCAAAGAGGTACTCGGAAACAGTCTTCTGCACCAGCAGCACACGCTTGCCGGCGAGGGTTTTAAAGGTGGCGCCGTTGCGCGCGAACACAACGTCGTTGCCATTGGAGTAGTCGCCCACGATGACGGCCGTGGTGTCGATGCCTGAGGCGGCAGGCAGGTCTAGTGCTTCCATGTTGGTCATCACGCAGGCATCCACGTTACCCGCCACGAAAGCGTCGATGGAGGCGGCATAGTCGAAGCGCTGCGCCTTGATGGCGATGCCGTATTTGTCTGCCCACTTCCGCAAAATGCCCGATTTGGCCATGTAGTAATACGGGTTCCATCCCACGTACACTGACCAACCGACGGTGAACGACGGTTTCTGAGCAAAGGCGGGCAGAGTCAGCCCAGTAACTAAGACGAGTGATAGAAGGAGCCGGAGTGCGACAGCCATGTATACCTGATTCGAGGAACAATCTCGCAGGCATACAGGGCCTTGGCGGAATCCAGAACTTTCCCAAAGTGTAGCATCGGGCTGTGGTGGAGGCGCCGCTACAGCCCATAAAATTTTTCTATTTCCCTCACTCGGAGCGAGTCTGGGAAGATGAGGCAGTAGGGGATATCCATGGTTCTGTTTGAAGAGACTGTGCGCGGGGGATCGTGCTGGTCTCATGTCTTGAAGCGTGGCACCGCGCTACGGATCACAGACACCTCCGGCGGAGCAAACGCGGCCACACTGTTCTACAACTTCGAGTGCCCGGTGGAACGCTATAACATGCCGGACACCCTGAAGGCGCAGCATACCGCGCACCTGACGAAGGGCTTCGTCCTGTATTCGGACATGGGACGCATTCTGTGCTCTGTGACGGACGATACGTGTGGATGGCACGATCCGCTGGGCGGGCATTCGGACGCGGCACTGGTGCACAAAAAGTATGGCGATGCATCCTATCAGGCACATCGCAACGACTTTTACCGCAACACTCTGGACAACTTTCTGGTTGAACTGAGTAAGTACGGCTTGAGCCGTCGCGACCTGACACCGAGCGTGAACCTGTTTAGCAAAGTGATGGTGGGCAATCACGGTGGGATGTCGTTTGTGCCGGGCAACTCGAGAGCCGGCGACTCTGTGGAACTTCGCGCCGAGATGAACGTACTGGTGGTTCTCGATACCTGTCAACACCCGATGGATCCGCACCCAAACTACGAGCCGAAGACGGTGGAACTCAGCGTGCGGCGCGTGCCTCCGCCGGCGGCGGACGATCCGTGCCGGATCTCGCGGCCGGAGAACGGCCGAGGCTTCGTGAACACCGAGAGGTACTTCCTATGAGCGGCCGGACGGTGGTGCATGACGAGGTGCTGCCCGCCGGTGAGCCGTGGCTCCACGAGGTAAAGCGAGGCCAGTTGTTCCGCATCGAAGACATGGGCGGCAACCAGGCAGTGGACACGCTGTTCTACAACGCGCGTGACATCACGGAGCGGTATAGCGCCACGGGAACCATCGGGCATCAGGCGAACATCTACCTCACGACGGGGACGGTGCTGATGTCGAACCTGTCAAACCCGATGCTGACGATCGTGGACGACACGTGCGGACGGCACGACACGTTGGGCGGGGCTTGCGCGACGGAGAGTAACACGGTTCGCTATGCCCTGGAGAAGAAGTACATGCATGCCTGCCGGCAGAGCTTTCTGCGGGCACTGGCGCATTCCGACTTGGGGATCGAGAAGAGAGACATCACCCACAACATCAATTTCTTCATGAACGTGCCGGTGACGCCGGAAGGCAAGCTGACGTTTGAGGACGGTGTTTCAGAAGCAGGCAAGTATGTGGAGATGCGCGCCGAGATGGACGTGATCGTGTTGATCAGCAACTGCCCGCAATTGAACAACCCTTGCAACGCCTACAACCCGACACCAGTGCGATTGCTGGTGTGGGATGGGCCGAAGGACTGATTTCATTGTTTCGCAAAGTCCTTATCGCCAATCGAGGCGTTATTGCGTGCCGTATCATTCGCACGCTGCAACGGATGGGCATTGCCACGGTGGCGGTGTATTCGGAAGCCGATGCTCATGCGCTGCATGTAGCGCAGGCAGATGAGGCTGTACTGCTGGGTCCGGCTGCGCCGGCGCAGAGCTATCTCGACACGCTGAAGATTCTGGAGGCCGCCTTCGAGACCGGGGCGGAAGCGATCCATCCTGGTTACGGCTTCCTCAGCGAAAACGCGGAGTTCGCGGCGGCTTGCGAAGATGCGGGCATCGCCTTCATTGGACCCTCGCCGGAGCAGCTGCGGCTGTTCGGATTGAAGCACACGGCGCGGGAACTGGCCGCACGGTGCGGCGTGCCCCTGGTGCCAGGGACGGACCTGTTGAAGGACGCGGATGAGGCGGTGGCCGCGGCGGGGCGTATCGGCTATCCGGTGATGCTGAAGAGCACGGCGGGCGGCGGTGGCATCGGCATGCGGCTGTGCTGGAATCAGAGTGAGTTAGAGGAGTCGTTCGCCATCGTGCAGAGGCTGGGCGCGGCCAACTTCCATTCCTCGGGTGTGTTTCTGGAGAAGTACATCGAGCACGCCCGGCACATCGAAGTACAGCTATTTGGAGATGGCGAGGGGACCGTAATTGAGCTGGGCGAGCGGGATTGCTCTGTACAGCGGCGCAACCAGAAGGTGATTGAGGAGACGCCGGCTCCGGCGATTTCGGACGCTACGCGACGCCAGTTGCTAGACACGGCGGTGAAGCTGGGTGAAGCCGTGAGCTACCAATCGGCGGGAACGGTGGAGTACATCTACGATGCCGCGGCGGAGCAGTTCTATTTCCTGGAAGTGAACACGCGCTTGCAGGTGGAGCATGGCGTGACCGAGGAAGTCACCGGCGTCGATCTTGTGGAGTGGATGGTGCGGCTGGCGGCTCGCGAATTGGGCGATCTTAAGGCGTTGAAGCCGGTGAACAAGGGGAGTTCGATCCAGGTCCGCGTGTATGCGGAGGATCCGGCGAAGAACTATCAGCCGAGCGCCGGCGTGCTGACCTATGTAGCCTTTCCGGCGAAGGCTCGCGTGGAGACATGGGTGGAGTCAGGCAGCGTAGTGACGGCGAACTACGATCCGTTGCTGGCGAAGGTGATTGTTTCCGGCGCGGATCGAGCGCAGGCGGTGGCGCGGCTGGCCGAGGCACTGGAGGAGACCGCGCTGTATGGCCTGGAATCAAATCTCGCGCATCTGCGCCAAGTGGTGGCCGACCCTCGCTTCCAACAAGGCGGCGTTACGACGCGAGTCCTGGAGACGCTAACGTTTCGATCAAACGCCGTCGAGATCGTGGAGCCGGGCACGATGACGACGGTGCAGGACTATCCGGGGAGGCTCGGCTACTGGGCCGTGGGTGTGCCGCCATCTGGTCCCATGGATGCACTGGCGTTCCGGTTGGGCAACCGCAGTGTGGGCAATGCCGATGGCGCGCCGGGGTTGGAGTGTACCCTGAGTGGACCGTCTGTGGTCTTTCGGAGCGCGGCGGTGGTCGCGCTGACTGGCGCAGCGATGGAGGCGAGGTTGAATGGCGCGCCAGTGCCGTATTGGTCACCAGTGAATGTGCCTGCGGGGGCGACGCTCGAGTTGGGAGCCATTCAGGGCGCGGGCGCGCGAACGTACTTGTCAATCCAGGGTGGGTTGGACGTGGCACGGTATCTGGATAGTGCGGCGACCTTTACGCTAGGGCGGTTTGGCGGGCATGCCGGGCGGGCCTTACGGGCCGGGGATGTAGTCCATATTGGGAATGGAGTGGCGACCTCGCCGGCGGCGCCGGCAGCGGTGCCCGCATATTCAAACACTTGGAACATCGGCGTTCTCTACGGGCCGCATGGCGCGCCAGACTTCTTCACGGATGAGGACATCGAGACGTTCTTCGAGTCGGAGTGGGTGGTGCACTACAACTCCAGTAGAACCGGGGTGCGCCTGATTGGTCCGAAGCCCGTTTGGGCTCGCAAGGATGGGGGCGAGGCAGGGCTACATCCATCGAACATCCACGACAACGCTTATGCCATCGGCACGGTGGACTTCACGGGAGACATGCCTGTAATCCTGGGACCGGACGGGCCGAGCCTTGGCGGCTTCGTCTGTCCGGCGACCATTGTCACAGCTGAGTTGTGGAAGATGGGTCAGTTGAAGGCCGGCGACACGGTTCATTTTGTCGCTCTGACGGCGGCTGACGCAGCACGGATGGAACGGGAATTGGAAGAGTCCATCGCTTCGCTGTCCAGTCCCCTAGCGCAGCTGCCGGCGGGTTCAACACGAGAGCCGGCGATATTGGCCGCGAAACCCGCGAAGGGCGGCCAGCCGGCGATGGTATCTCGGGCGTCCGGGGACAAGTACCTGCTGATTGAGTACGGGGACGCGGAACTCAACCTTAACTTGCGGTTCCGCGCCCATGCGCTGATGCAGTGGTTGGAGGCGAACCCGTGCCCGGGGATCATTGACCTCACCCCCGGCATCCGCTCATTGCAGATCCACTACGAGAGCCGCACGCTGCCGCGTGAAGAATTACTGCGGCTGCTGGACGACGCGGACCGTCGACTTCCGGGGCTGGACGCGCTAACAGTGCCCTCGCGCATCGTGCACCTGCCCCTTTCGTGGGACGATCCGGCGACGCGGCTGGCAATCGATAAGTACATGCGAGGGGTGCGGCCGGATGCGCCGTGGTGCCCGAGTAACATCGAGTTTATCCGACGGATTAACGGACTTAGTTCGGTTGAGGAGGTGTGCGACATCGTATTCGGCGCCAGCTACTTAGTGCTGGGGTTGGGCGATGTGTATCTGGGCGCGCCGGTTGCCACTCCGATTGATCCGCGACACCGTTTGGTGACGACGAAGTACAATCCGGCCCGCACATGGACGCCGGAGAATGCTGTCGGCATCGGCGGCGCCTATATGTGCGTGTACGGCATGGAGGGCCCGGGCGGCTATCAGTTGGTGGGCCGCACCGTGCAGATGTGGAACACCTACAAATCCACACCTGACTTTGCTCCGGGTTCACCGTGGTTGCTCCGTTTCTTCGATCAGATCCAGTTCTACCCGGTGAGCGCCGGGGAGTTACTGGACTTACGAGAGCGATTCACGCAAGGGAAGTTCGAGTTGCGGGTGGATGAAGACCAGTTCAGTCTTCCCGCTTACGACACGTTCCTGAACTCGATCGGCAAGCAGACGGAAGCCTTCCGGAAGACGCAGCAAGCGGCGTTCGTGGAGGAACGGGAACGGTGGGCGGCAGCGCGCCTGGACGCTCCGATCGAAGAGGCCGCTGCTGAGGAACCGGTGGGGGAACTGGCCATCCCCGAGGGTCATTCGGCGGTGCGTTCGCCGGCTACGGCGAGCGTATGGCGCTGGGAAGTTACGCCGGGACAGAGGGTGGAAGCGGGGCAACGGCTGTTGATCCTGGAGGCGATGAAGATGGAGATCGCGGTGGCGTCACCGAAGGCTGGCGTAGTGGCCAGGGTGTTGTGCGAAGCGGGGTCACAAGTTTCCGCCGGGCAGAGCCTGCTATTTCTGAAATCCTCATGAGCTTCTCCCTCGATCTGCCCTTCCTGCGTGGCGCCTATGTGGCGGGCACTTTGAGCCCGCGGATGGTGGTGGACGAGGTCTACCGGCGGATCGACCAGAGAGGCAAGCGACCGGTCTGGATCGAGTTGGTTGACCGGGCGGCGGCGTTGCAACGGGCGGCGGAATTGGAGGCGCGGGGCCCACAAGCCTCCCTGCCGCTGTACGGGATTCCGTTCGCCGTGAAGGACAACATCGATGTGGCGGGGATGCCCACTACGGCGGGTTGTCCGGCATTCGCCTCGGTTCCGGAGGAGACCGCGTTTGTAGTGCGCCGCTTGGTGGAAGCCGGTGCAATCCTGATCGGGAAGACGAACCTGGATCAGTTCGCCACAGGTCTGGTGGGCGTGCGTACGCCTTATGGCGTTTGCACGTCGGTTTTCGACGACCGCTATCCCGCGGGCGGGTCGAGCTCGGGGTCGGCTGTTGCGGTGGCCGGCGGTTTGGTGAGCTTCGCGCTCGGCACAGATACCGCGGGCTCGGGCCGGGTTCCGGCGGCGTTCAACCACATCATTGGGATGAAGCCGAGCCGAGGATTGTTGAGTACATCGGGCGTGCTTCCCGCATGCCGCAGCCTGGACTGCGTTTCCATCTTCGCCTTGACGGCGCCTGACGCGAGAACGGTGTTTGACGTCGCGATTGGCTTCGATTTTGCAGATCCATATTCGCGCGAGGCTGACGCGTTGCGGCCGGTGGCGTGGCCGGATCAGGGCTTCCGAGTTGGCGTACCCGCGAAGGAACAACTGGAGTTCTTTGGCAACAAGGAGTCCGAGGCTGCGTATGAGAGCGCGGTAGCAAAATTGGAAAAGCTGGGCGGCGTTCGCGTCGAAATTGGCTTTGAACCGTTCCGTCAGGCTGCCGACTTGCTGTACTCGGGTCCATGGGTGGCGGAGCGGTTGGCGGCGATCGAGCCTTTTCTAGAGGCACATGCCGCCGCTATGAATCCTGTGGTGGCCGGTATCATTTCCGGTGGGCGGCGGTATTCCGCGGCGGACGCGTTTCGCGCGGCGTACAGGCTGCGAGAGTTGCAGCGCGCGACTGAAGCCGAGTGGCGGAAGATGGACGTGCTGTGCCTGCCGACGACGGGCACGATTTTCACGCTGGCCGAGATTGAGGCGGAGCCGGTGCTGCGGAATACCGACCTGGGTTACTACACGAACTTCGTTAATCTGTTGGACCTGAGCGCCGTGGCGGTGCCGGCGGGGCTGCGGCTGGCGGGCGGCCTGCCGTTCAGCGTGTCGTTGATCGCGCCGGCATTTGGCGACCATGCTCTGCTGGGGCTGGCCGAACGGTTGCACCAGGGCGCGGCGGCTCGGGACGAATGCCCAGCGGGGTTTGTGCGGGTGGGAGTCCTGGGGGCCCATCTGACAGGACAGCCATTGAACTGGCAACTGACAAGCCGGGGAGGGTGGCTGAGCGAGACCACCCGCACCGCCCCTGACTACCGGTTTTATGCGCTGCCGGGCACGACTCCTCCGAAGCCTGGGCTGGTGCGGGAACCCGGTTTCGATGGACCGGGGATCGAACTGGAGATCTGGATGCTGCCGGCATCGCAATACGGCAGCTTTGTGGCGGCGATTCCGACGCCCTTGGGCATCGGGACGGTGAAGCTGGCGGCTGGCGGCACGGTGCAGTGCTTCCTTTGCGAGGGCCATGCCGTTGTGGGAGCCCGTGAGATTACACACTTCGGGGGCTGGCGTCGCTTTCTTGCTTCGCTGTGAGGCGCCGATTACGCCACCTCCATGAGTTTCTGGGCGGCGTAAAGGTTGCCGGGGTGCTTCGGGCTGAAATTGGCTTTGAAGTGTCAGGATCGGGTTCCGCCGGAGGATTGGCTTCGTTTTGCAGTTCGGGTTGGGCGGAGCGACTCGCGTTCGAAGTCAGGGAAAACGGGGCCGGTGAAGAGGCCGTCTTTGGCGTCTTTGCGGGAGTAGTCGCGGCGGTGCAGGCCGGCGTAGCGTTCGAAGCGCTGCAGTTTGGCTTCGTTTTGTTCGTAAATAGGTTTCGATGGTGAGACCGGATTCCTCGATCATTTGGTATTGAATGCGGTTACAGTGCTGGTTGCGCCACGCGCATTCGGCGAGCAGCGCGATGATGCTGCGTTCGATGGCGCAGCCGGGCATCTGCTCCTCTTTGTAGCGGGCAAGCAGGGCTTCGTATTCGTCGCGGTCTTCGCCATTGAGGACGACGATGGCTTTACCTTCATCGGTTCTGGGGCCAGTAGACTGCCCCGCGTTGACGCGGTTGGCGGCGAGTTGGACAGTGGTACGCATGGACGCCTTACCTCCGTGCGGAGGATAGCAGTGGGGGGACGAAAATCGGCCCGGAGGCGTTTTGGAAATTGGATGTAAGTGATTTAGATTGTGTGGGCAGGGAATATTTCGTTTGGTTGTGATGGGGCGAGATGGGTTTCGGACACGGTTGGTTTGGGTGCGCTGGTTGACGAGAAACGTCAAGGCCCGGATCTGCTACCGTCAAGTTTAAGCCAGAATTTTGGAGTTCCGATCTTGGAATCGAGCAGCACACTACACCCGCGGGTTTCTACGAAATCGACCGTTAAGAAAACTATGGGTTCCCAAGCGATGATGTTTGCTCCTCGATACTCGACTCCCTCAAAGGCTTCGGAGCGGAAAGGCGTTGTCTACACCAAACCTTGGGTTGTCGACCTGCTCCTGGATCTAGCCGGCTACGTCGCCGATGCTGACCTTGTCAAGGCGATCACGGTCGAACCGGCCGCAGGAGATGGAGCCTTTCTGGTTCGCATGGCGGGCCGGCTAATATCATCCTGCAGGAGGCGCGGCTACGATTTGGAGGAATGTCGGAATTCCATCGTTGCTTTCGAACTCGACGATGCGACTGCGTCGAACGCGAAAGCCTCTCTTGTGGCGGCGCTGACCGAGATGGATGTCGATTCAAGCACGGCCTCCAATCTTGCATCAGCATGGATACGGACCGGCGACTACCTTTTCGAGGCCTTTCAGCTTGAGCAAGCAGATTTCGTGATTGGGAATCCGCCGTACGTACGGCTCGAAGACATACCTGAAGAAGTCGCTGGCATGTATCGTCAATCCTACTCTACGATGACCGGTCGTGCAGACCTCTATGTTGCATTCTACGAAGCCAGCCTTAGCCAATTAAAGCCCAACGGCGTTTGCGCGTTCATCTGTGCTGACAGATGGATGTTGAACCAATACGGTGCACAACTTCGAGGCCTTGTAACTTCGGGGTTTGCTGTCGAGGCTATCATCGAGATGCACAAGGCGGATGCCTTTCATGATGAAGTGAGTGCATACCCTGCAATCACTGTGATTCGAAGAGGGGCTCAGGGCCCGGCAGTTGTTGCGACGGCGCTTTCAGGAGTGGAAGAAGCTGGCGGTAACAGGATCGCCGAGGCACTGGAAGCGGCACGTTCCGGCAAACCGCGAGAGACAATACCTGGCCTGAGCGCGGCGATTGTTCCAACCTGGTTTAAGGGTATCGATCCGTGGCCCTGTAGTTCGCCGCGTCGTCTCGCCCTTCTACGAAGATTGGAAGAGCAGTATGAGCCTCTCGAATCCCAGGCTAACAGCGTTAAAGTCGGGATCGGCGTTGCGACCGGTTTGGATGAAGTTTTTATTACGAGAGATAACACGCTGGTAGAGAGATCTAGGCTTATCCCGCTGGCGTTGGCCAAAGACACTTTGACAGGGCACCTCAATTGGTCTGGCCACTATTTAGTCGACCCGTGGACTCAGGATGGCTTGGTTGATTTGGAAGAGTTCCCCAAACTAGCCCGCTATCTCGGGCAGCACGAAGCGCTGGTCAAGCGCCGAAACACCGCGCAAAAGAATCCCAACGGTTGGTACCGCACTATTGATCGCGTAACGCATTCCTTAATTCAACAGCCTAAGCTCTACATTCCCGATATCAAGGATGAGTTCAATCCAGTCCTAGACCGCGGCGAGACCTATCCGCACCATAACCTGTATTTCGTGCAGTCAGATGTATGGGATCTCGAGGTACTTGGTGGCATTCTCCTTTCGGCGGTCGGGCAGTTTTTTGTGGAATGCTACGGAGTGAGAATGCGCGGAGGATATCTTCGGTTTCAGGCCCAATACCTGCGGCGAATTCGCATACCAAATCCTGAGGCTGTTTCCGTTCGTGTGCGGAAGGAACTCATATCAGCATTTCGTAAGCGGGACCGAGATCACGCAACCGAAGTAGCGCTGGAACTTTATCAAATCGACCCGAGTGAGATGGAGACGACTCTTGGACTTTGAGAAGCGCCTACAAGACGCTGTTCAGCGGTATTGGGATGGCCGCAATCGAAATCTCGCGAAACAAAAGGAAAGCGGAATCATCGACGCAGGAACGAGAGGTGCGGTCACCGCTGGTACGCAGATGGGAGCCCTTGAAGTTCTTATTGTCGATGTGCTGTGCGAAGCAGGCCTGCAAAAGCTCGACGTTAAGACCCGCACGGGCTTAGAGCTACCGGGGTACTTTCGCCCAGAGAAGAAATGGGATCTAATCGTCGTTTCTGAAGGACAGTTAGTACTCGCGATGGAGTTTAAGTCGATGGTCGGTTCGTTTGGAAAGAATCTCAATAACCGTTCGGAGGAAGCACTTGGCAGCGCTACCTGTCTTTGGACGGCGTACAGAGAAGGACGATTTGGCGCAGCCCCGACACCATTCCTGGGTTATTTCTTCCTCCTAGAGGATCACGCCGAAGTCCATGAGCCCAAAGGATATTCGGAGCCATACTTCGCCGTTGATCCTGTTTTCAAAACTGGAGAGGGGAAAGGCCGTAGAAGCGCATCAGGCGTGTCGTACAGTAAACGATTCGAGATCCTTTGCCGCCGGTTGGTTCTAGAACGCCTTTACAGCGCAACTTGCCTGGTGCTAGCCACGAACGAAAGCCCCACCCGAATTACGCAGCCGGCGGACGACTTAAGCTTTGGTCGTTTCGTGGCAGGCTTACGGGGCCATGTAATGACATTCTTGGAAACCCGGAAATCCGGGTGAGACAGATGAGCTTTGGTGTTGAGTATGGGGCTTCGATTTATGGCGTTCGTCTGTTGATCGAACGCGAAGCCTACGACGGATACCAGGGGCCGGTATCCCTTCTGGTGATGCTGACGCCGTTTGGCGTCACACCTTACTGTGAGGATCATCTTCGTAAGCAAATTGGTCCCTCCGAATCCATGGGCTCGGGCGACTGACGCTGATTTTGTGAAAGCGCGGAGGGTGTGTTTGACATGCCACGGGTGACATCAGAAATCGGATTCTGGTGCAGCCGTGAGGATGGCCGAGGGTTGGGTCAGCCTCGCTTCAAGGGAACTACGCTGAGGGCGCCGCTGTTTTCGAGGATGGCGGAGCGCACCTCCTCCACTCACGTGCAGCCGGCCTGGCGTAGCGCGGCGTTCAATTCGTGGTGGGTGAGGTGGGCGTTGACCAGGGACGTCAGTGAATAGCTTGCCATTGTGGATTAGCACTTCGGGGCGGCCCTCAATGATGGCTTCCACTTTCTTGCTTCGGAATGTGGCGATGCCGATTCCGTAGTTGATGACCACCAGGGTTGTCGCCGAGATGAGGCCGCCGATCAGCGAATTGTCTCCGCCTGTCATCGAGTTTTGGACGGCATTGGAGAGCACCAGCAGCAGTACGAGGTCGAAGGGGGCGAGCTGTCCCACCTGGCGCTTTCCCGTAATGCGCAACAGGATCAGCAGAAACGCGTAGACGATAAGCCCGCGAGCGACGAATTCCCACCAGGGTATGGCAAGGTTGAACATAGATCGATTTTCGCAGGGTGGAGGCGCGGGTTCGCAAACCGTCTTCCACAATCTCACGCTTGGTTCTCAAGCCTGTGACGCGAAAAGGTCCGACATGAGCTTGTCGTCAATGACGATCGTCGTTCGCATCAATGTGTCCCCACGGTGGTTAAGAGAACACGCTTCGGGCGCGGGGGGCGCGGAGCGATGCGCCGAGCCAGATGAGTGCTCCTATGATGACGGGGAAGAGGACGTTGAACCATCCATTGCCGGCACGCAGTTGACTGGCGACGGCACCGCCGAGGTAGCCGGTTAGCAGGACTGCGCCGAAGATTGCCGTGCGTGGAACGAGGTGGAGCAGGGTACAAGCCAGCAGCAGAACTCCGATGCCAACGATGTCGGATTCGGGAAAGCCGAGTTGTCTGGTTGCTTCGACAACAGGGGCTGGTTTCCAGAGCTTCATCGCTCCGTCCATTAATAAGAATGCCACGGCTAGTCCGCTGATGACACGACCGGTCCACACGAGCTTGCTTGTCGCCGGCATCAAATCGATGCCTCCGCCAAGAGGAGTCCTGTTCCGATTCCACCCATGATTTCAAAATGAATGACTGGTGCTCCCATCGATTCCTTCCCTCTTTCTTTGCCGCCTGGCGGCCTCTTCACAGAACTATAGAGTTATCGAGAGAGATTTGTCTTGTACAAAAACGACAACTGGCTCGTGCGGTGGATGATCTCAGTGGGAGTCTGTCCGATGAAGCGCTTGAGGGAGCGGGTGAGGTGGGCTTGATCGAAATAGCCGGCGAGGTGGACAGCGTCGATAATGGAGACGCCTTCCCTAAGCAGCGTGGTGGTGTGGCGCGCCCGTTCGATTTGGCCGATGGCAGCCTGGGTGAGGCCGGTGGCGCGAAGAATATGCCTTTGCGCGGACCGCGGCGACAGGTCGTGCGGTTGTTGGGCGACGGGATCGCGGACGATGATGCCGGCTTTGGTGAGGCGCCGAACGAAGATGTCCGCATTTTCGAAGTCAGGATATTCCCAGGCAGAACCGTTTAACCAAAAGGAGCGACTGGACGCGCCGGGTAAAGTCACGTCGTTGTGGTCGCGAAGGGTCGCCGGCGGCAGTTGGGGCATGAAGGTACCCAGTTTGAAGCGGATGGCGAGCCATTCTCCTTCCGCGGGACAGGTGACAGAAGCGGCTTTGGTTTCGGGTCCACGCAGAGTGAGAAACGTTTGGCCCTTCAACCGGGTGAGAGCCATTTCAAAATGACTGGCGGCGACGGAAATGAACGGCCCACTGCGCTCGCTATGACAGCGCCAGACCCGTTCCACCAGAGGTGAATCTGACTGGCGGTTTTCAAAGTGAATGAATTCCTGACGGGCCACGTGTCGTCGCTTACTCCAGGGGTTTAGTCTGGCATGATTTCGGGCGCGACGGCAAGAGTTAGAAGCTGTCAGGCGCCGGGGACGGGGGCTTGCCAGCGGAAGAGGAAGAAGTGGTGGCCGCAGAGCGAGCAGCGATAGGGCTGAAGGAGCCAGTTGATGGCTCCTTCCATAGTGTTTCGGACGCCTACGCTGCGGAAGTCAATCGACCGGCAGTGGGGGCAACGGGTGGAGAAGAGAGCCGCTAGTTTAGCGAGCATCTATTTTATGCGTCGGCTTTCGCTGCGCTATGGCCGGAGGTGTTGGCCGGATTACGAATCGAGGTTGCGTTGTAGTGCGACTGGGTTCCGGCGTTGCGGCCGCCCGGGGCGCGGCTGGCTTCCTTGGCCGCGGTGATTTGTTCCGGAGTTCTGAGGTCGGGCTCGGACAGCTTAACGTGCTCCTTGGCTCGCGCGACCTGGCGTTTGTGCCGTTTCAGCAACCGTTTGTTCATAAAAAGTGTCCTTGCTGGCCGGATGCCAGCACTACCATCATGTCACCTTTGGGAGGTGGAGGTTTACTGATCGCCGTCGAGGACGCCGTTGAGATCGCGGTCGATGCCCATTCGTATGCCCGAACCGAGGGGGACGCCCATCACGCTGATCGTCTTCCCGGCGGCAATATAGGCCTGTAGTTGGGCCTGAGTGTACGGGCCGGATCCGGTAGTATCGCTCTTGTACGTATGGGAGTCAGGCTGATAGAGGAGACCGCGGACGGCACCGTTGATGGTGCCTTTGGTAATGAGGTCGATAACGCCTGTATCGGCCATCTGTTCGAGGGTGGCCCATTCGGCCAGGGTGGTGGCGTTGGTGATATTGGTTGGGGTGACTGTGATGGTGTGACCGACGGCGGGGGGCGTTCCCGTGTCAAAGCAAAGAAGGAAAGAAACCAGATTCTGGAGCAGGGGAATGTTGCCGGCGAAATTGGGGAATCGATCTGGGTCGTCGAGGCCGCTGAGGAGGCTATCCTGGTTGCCATCGTGGAGGAAGCCGAAGCCATCGATGGAAGCCGCCCCGGGGGCTGCGTTGAACAACGTCCGCTGGTAGATAGTGCGGAGCTGCGCCACTTTGGTCGGTTGGATGGTGACGCCGTTCCCTTGTATGATCCCGCGATTCGAACCCGGCCCTGGTGTAGCGAAGTGACAGCTGTTGCAGGTAGTGGTGCCGACGGCGAAGTCATTGATGAAGGTATTGCGTCCGGCGTTGGGATCACCTCCGGCGAAGGTAGCCGGCAACGTACCGTCAAGATTCACGTTCGGGTTCGGCATGTAGGTGATGGTGTTGAGGTACGCGACGTAGCTGGCCATCTGGGAAGGGGAAAGCTGGGGTCCGCCCATGAGGCTATTGAAAGCGGGATTGAAGGCTGTTAGGGCAGCTTTGTCGCCTCGCCAATGGTAGGGAGAGGTATTGGTGAGGCCGCGCAGCGTCTGGGTCAGCATGGGACCCTTCATGGGGTGCATGTTGAAGGTCTTGCCCTGCTGTACCACGGCGTTCATTTGCCCGCCGGGATCGCCAAGGTTCCAGTCCAGGTGGTCCATGTCTCCGTCGATATGGCACGAGGCGCAGGAGCCGGTGCCATTTCCCGACAGCTTAGCGTCGTAGAGAAAACCGCGCCCGGTCCGAATGACGGAAGGTGTGGGATCGAAGCCGATCCGCCTTTCCTGCAGAACAGCGCCTGACGAGGTATCGACAACGGAGATTGTATTGGAAATCCGGTTCAAAACGTAGAGCCGCTGGAAGGAGGATTGAAAGGCGAGACCGCGCGGCCCGCGTTTGTGGGTAGGATCTACGGCAGAGCCTGCGTTGGGCCCGATCTCAATCAGCTGGAGCACGACACCGTTGGCGCTTACCCTGGCGACACGGTCCGTTCCGAACGACGCGACGAACAGATTACCGGACAGGCTTGCGGGAATTACGGCCGCAGGCTGAGAGATTGCCGTTGCCAAGGCAGCGGGGTTAGGAAGAGTGGCGTAGTCGAGATTCGGATTCAAATCGTAGGCGGTAATCTGGCCCGACTTTTGAATTCTGGTGAGGCGGTTGTCTACCCAATGGCCACGCAGTGCGGGCTCGTAAAAGGTCAAATTGCGGCTATCGGTATTGGTGACGAAGAGATCGCCGGTGGTAGGCATGACGGCGATACCCAGGTTGACGGTCCCGACGTGCGAATAGTAGCGGGAAACGGTAAAGGTCGCGGTATCGATGGCGGCGACATCATTGTCGGGCATCGTGTACTTGATCACAGAAGACCATTCAGGCGCTGTGGCATCGACAATGAGACTGACTCGTGGCGGAGTAGGCAAAGCGGGATTCGTGGGCGAAGGTTGAGCTGGTGAGAAGCGACTGGGAACTACCGTTGTTCGATTCCCGGAGAGGGCAAAGGCAACATAAACGGTTTTGCCATCCGCCGTTGCGGCGAGGGCTCGTGGATTCGCTCCTCGCAGAGGGATGTGTTTGACGAGTTGGTGAGTGCTGGTGAGGAAGACTTGCAGTTCGTTGGACCGTGCGACGCTAACGATGGCGTAGCCGCCCCCCACAATGATGTCGGCGGGCTCGTCCTTGACTTGAATGGTATCGGTAACCAGCTTTCTTGAGACGGACACAACGCTGATGGAATCGCTGACCTGATTGACCACCCAGGCTTCGTCGTTGGAGCGCGGGAATACGGAGACGGGTTCGATACCGACCGGGATCTCAGCGATGAGAGTGGGCGCGCCCGTGGAGACGTCGAAGACTGAGAGGCTGGCGTTGGGTGTGTTGACGGCGAAGAGGCGCGTTCCGTCGGCTGAGAGCCTGACGGGATTCGTCTGAGCGCCTTCAAAGTTGACGTAGGATGCGAGAGGCACCTGAGCCGGCGACGGAAAGGCTGCCGCGATTGAAAGAAAGAGTACCGCTACGACTGGATAGTTGGTTGTTAACACTTGTTTCACGCGGTTTTGAAATCTGTACTTACAAGCAAACTTTCCTAACATTTTGATCTCCGTCCCGGGCGCTTGCTACCGTGGGCACACCACGGACATGCGCCTAGCTACATGCCGATATCCGGAGTCGATAGCGCCCTTCGGCTTGTGGCAGTAAATTTCAGGCTTCCTTGACTTGAACCAAGACTGGGGTATCGGGTTAATCGCGCCCGTAGTCATCACGGCGCGACAAACTCATGGTCGCGCGGAGCCATTTTATCTATGTCGAACTTTCGTGCATCGACGTTTATGAGCTGTAAGGTAGCATGGGGTGGAAAGCACCGCAAGAACCAGCATTACCGTTCTATGCTATGCAGTACTCTCAAACCTGTGGATGGATACAACGGTACTTTTGTATTAGAATTCGCCTGGCTAAGTTAGAATACCCAGCGGTAAGAGATTGAATTCAAATATGTTTTGGCAATCGCAGGTAGAGCGGACGGCGAAAGTTTCTGGAGGGTGTGGGACTGCCGGGTGCGCCAGGGCCGGATCGACTGCGACACATTTCTACCGGGCGTAATCGGGGAGGGGGGCGTACCTTGGGGTGGACGAGGTGAGGCT
>JBDTMC010000013.1:0-38127 GCA_039934475.1 Bryobacteraceae bacterium
TCTGCTGGCACGCCTGCAAGAGGGACGCGCCACAGCTAAAGAGATAGAGGAATCCCGTTTTCTCGAAAACGAGCGCTATATCGCCTTGTACGACGCAATCCATGCCCTCGACCAGGCGCGCCTGGCCTTACTTAAACAACGGGGTGGTCTGCTGACGGCACTTAAGTAGAATTCCCCTTTCCTTCGCCGGTATTCCCGCTTCGCATTCCTAAGGGATATGGCGGCCCAAGCGCGGGCTCGCACGCATTGCGGTAGTTACGTTTTGTGTGGTGAACTGAAGTGGAAGAAAATAGGTGGATCTCTATGAAGTCGCTGAAAATCGTCGCGCTGCTATGCGCACTCCTGGTAGCGGCTGGATGCTCCCGCGACCCTGACGTCCTGAAAAAGAAGTACGTCGAAAACGGGAACAAGTACTTCGCCAACGGGAAGTACAAAGAAGCTTCCATCCTATACCGCAAAGCGCTTAGTAAGGACGCCCGTTATGGCGAAGCCTACGCCCGCCTGGCTGAAACTGAAGTTCGCCTGGGCCGTTTCGCCGAAGCCGTTCGTGCCTATCAGCGCGCCGTTGAACTGCAAGCTGACAATACCGATGTCGCCTCAAGGCTGGCCAATATCTATATGGCCGCTTATGTGGGCAGTCCCAACAGCGAATACCTCCGCCAGGAGATCCAAAACCTTCAGAACATCCTTTCCAAGAAGAACGCCAACTCCTTTGAGGCGCTGCGGCTGGCTGGGTTCGTCGCCACCGTCAACAAGAACTTTCCCCTCGCTGCCGAAAAGCTTCGCGCCGCGGAAAAAGTGAAGCCTAATCAACCCGAGGTCGCTCTCGCTCTCGCCCAGGCGCTGGTCGGCGCCAAACAGGATTCTGAAGCGGAGAAGGTGGTCCGGGCGACGCTCGACAACAATAAGGGCTACGCCGCTCTTTATGACATGCTCTCTGCGCTGTACGTCAAACAGAATCGGATCGCCGATGCGGAAAAAGTTCTTCAAGAGAAGGTAGCGAATAACCCCAAAGAGATCGCCTGGCGCATCCAGCTTGCCGGCTTCTACTACGCCATTCACCGTCCGGATGACATGAATAAGACCATCCAGGACGTTATGAGCAACGCCAAGGGATTCCCTACTGCCTACCAGAAGGTGGGCGACTTCTTCATGCGAGCGCGGGATTTCGAACGCGCACAAAAAACTTATGAGCAAGGTCTTCAGGCCAATCCCACGGAGCGCCTGGAGTACCAGAAACGCGTCATCGAAGCCATGGCGGCGGCCGGGAAGAACAAAGAAGCGATGGCCCTGGCGGAAAAGATGCTTGCAGAGAATAAGGATAACGCCGACCTCCGCGCCATTCGTGCCGGTCTCATTCTCCAAATGGGAGAGCGCAGCCAGTTGCAGCGAGCCATCGACGACTTTGCCTCCGCCCTCCAGAAGAATCCGAAGAACTTCGTCCTGCAGTACAACATCGGTCGCGCCTACTACGCCAAGGGTGATCTTGATGCCGCTCGCGTTCAATTCCAGGAGGCGCTGAAGCTGCGTCCCGACTATATGCCGGCGCGCCTCCTGCTAGCCCAGGTCTTTCTTACCAAACGCGAATACGCGAAAGCGATTCAGACCGCGGGTGAAGTGCTGCAGGTGGATCCGAGCAACCTCCAGGCGCGCCTCATCAAATCGGCCGCTCTGATTGGTTCAGGGGAACTGCCCCTGGCGCGCAAGGAACTCGAAGAAACCAGCCAGGCCTATCCGGGCTCACGCGACGCTCAGTTTCAAATGGCGCTGCTCAATCTCGCCGACCACAAAACTGTCGAGTCCGAGAAGATGTTCCGCAGCCTCCAGCAGTCAGACACGCGCGATCCGCGTGGTCTCCTCGGGCTGGTCGAAACCTATATGGCCACTGGACGCATGAAGGAAGCCCAACAGGTGCTGACCGACGAATTGACGAGGCAACCCGCGCGGGACGATATTCGCCTCGCACTGGCGAACGTCTCCTACCGCGCCGGCTCCTACAGCGTTGCCATCGAAAACTACAAGAAACTCCTTGAGAAGCGTTCTGACGATTCGCAGATGTGGCTTCGCCTAGGCATCGTTTACGGCCGCGATGGCAAGTTCAGCAACGCTCACGAATCGTATTCGAAGGCGCTCTCGATTAACCCCAACGATCCTGTCACGACGGTGGAACAGGCCATGCTCTACGAGGCTGAGGGCAAGCGCCAGCAGGCGGTGCCTCTTTACAACGCGACCCTCAAGCTGCAGCCCGACAATCCTGTCGCCCTCAACAACCTCGCCTTCATCATGGCTGAGGACGGCCGCGATCTGGACCAGGCCCTCACCTACTCGCAACGCGCCAAGCAGAAGCTGCCCACGAACGTCGATATCGCTGACACGCTGGGCTGGGTTTATATCAAGAAGAACCTCAGTGACAATGCGATTGAAGTCTTTCGCGACCTCACTGCGAAGCAGCCACAGAATGCCACCTTCCGTTACCACCTGGCCCTGGCGCTGGTGCAAAAGGGCGACAAAGGACAAGCTCGCCGGGAACTCGATGTAGCACTACGCGCCAAGCCGCAAAAACCGATGGAAGACAAAATCCGGGAGTTGATGTCGCGCATCGGCTAAGGCTAGACTGCGGCAATCCCTAATGCCGGTGTTGGAACGCTATCCGTCTGTACGTTACATCGCTCCGTTTGTAGTGTTTCTGGTTTTCCTGCTCGTCGATCCCTACAACCCGTTACCGGACCGGCTGGAATACCCTCTCCGCGTCGCAATCCTCAGTGCGGTGATCTGGTTTGTTTCCCGCGGAGTCATTTCGTTTCGAATCGCCAACCTGAGCGGTAGCCTGTTGCTAGGGGTGGCCGTCTTTGCCGTTTGGATTGCGCCTGATCTACTGGTGCCGGGTTGGCGCCAGCACTGGCTCTTTCAGAACTCCATCACCGGCACCCTTAAGTCGTCGCTTAGCGAGGCCGCCCGCGGCGATGTCTTCATCCTCAGCCTTCGCTCTCTCCGCGCCGTGGTTTTGGTCCCCATCATTGAAGAACTCTTCTGGCGTGGGTGGATGATGCGCTGGATCATCGATCCGGACTTCCGCAAGATCGCCCTGGGCTCATTCAGCGCCCTCTCGTTCTGGTTGACCGCACTTCTCTTTGCCTCTGAACATAGCTCATACTGGGAAGTTGGTTTGGTCGCCGGCATCGCATACAACTGGTGGATGCTGCGTACCAGGTCGCTCGGGGATTGCATCCTCGCCCACGCCGTCACCAACGCCTGTCTGTGCCTGTTCGTGGTGGTCACGGGAAAATGGGAATACTGGCTCTAAAAGGAACCGACACACTGCATGATTGAACGCATCACCGAAGGGACCAACGCGCTGCGTGCGCGCGTCGCCCTCTTCGATTTCGATGGGACCCTCTCCCTCGTCCGCGCCGGCTGGATGGACGTCATGGTGCCGATGATGGTGGAACTGCTCGCCGAACACAAAAGCGGCGAATCGGAAGCCGAACTCACTGAAATTGTCCGCGAATACGTCGGCCGCCTTACCGGCAAGCAGACCATGTATCAGATGATTGAGCTGGCCAACGAAATCGAGAAGCGCGGCGGCAAGCCTCTCGATCCCCTGGTCTATAAACGCATGTACAGCGATCGCCTGATGGAGAAGATCGTAGACCGCATCGAGGAACTCAAGAGCGGTGCTGTGTCGCCTGAGAAGTACCTCGTGCCCGGCTCCATCGAATTGCTGGAAGGTTTAAAAGCCCGCGGCCTGAAAATGTATCTCGCCAGCGGCACCGACGAAGTCTACATGAAGGAGGAGGCCCGGCTGCTGGGCGTGGACAAGTATTTCGACGGCGGCGTGTATGGCGCTCTCGACGATTACCTCGCTTTCTCCAAGGCCATCCTCATTCAACGCATCATTGAATCGGCGGAATCCAAAGGGGAAGAGTTCCTCGGTTTCGGCGATGGCTACGTGGAAATCGAGAACGTCCACCGCGTCGGCGGGATAACGGTCGGCGTCGCCAGCGACGAGCCGGAGTGCCTGAAAGTGGACGAGTGGAAGCGTGAACGACTGGTCAACGTCGGCGCCGATTTCATCGTGCCGAATTTTGCCGCTTACACGCAGCTGCTGGCCACGCTGTTCCCGCAGTAAAATCAAAGGTCGCCTACATTAAGATGGAATCCAAGTATCAGCGGTTCGACCGCGCTCGCTTGCTTGTGAAGCCTCTCGCCGAGCGTACGAACGACCTGCCACTCGGCCGGTGGATGTCGCTTGACGACGAGGCGCCTGCTTTCACCCATCCCGATCTTCCCGAGATCGCCCGCACCCTCGCTGCCGCGCGCACCGCAGGCACGGCCCGCATTCTCATGATGGGCGCCCATCTGCTTCGTGCCGGGACCAACCGCCACATCATCGACCTCATGGAGCGCGGCCTCATCGATCACATTGCGATGAACGGCGCCGGCGCCATTCACGATTACGAACTCGCCCGGATCGGCGCCACGACGGAGAGCGTCGCCCGCTACATCGCTTCCGGCGAATTCGGCCTTTGGACCGAAACCGGCGAACTGAACGACTGGATTGCCGAGGCCGCCCGCCTCAACCTCGGCCTGGGCGAAAACGTTGGCAGCCGCATTGCCGCATCGGACTTTCCCCATCGCGACCTCAGTGTCCTCGCCGCCGCCTATCGCCTCTCAGTTCCTGTCACCATTCACGTTGGTATCGGGTACGACATTCTTCACGAACATCCGAACTGCGACGGCGCCGCCCTTGGTCAGGCAAGCTATACCGATTTCTTAATCTTCGCCAACACGGTGGAGCGTCTGGAGAGCGGCATCCTGCTGAGCTTCGGATCGGCTATCATGGCCCCCGAGGTATACCTAAAAGCATTGGCGATGTCCCGCAACGTCGCTCATCAGCAGGGCCGCTCTATCCGCGACTTCACCACGGCGGTGTTTGACATGGTTCCCATACAAGGCGACATCCACCGCGAGTTGCCAAAGAGCGACCCCGGTTACTATTTCCGTCCTCACAAGACCATGCTGGTGCGAACGGTAGCCGACGGCGGCCGCAGTTTCTATGTCTGCGGCGACCACCGGGCCACCTTCCCTGCGTTGCGCCGCGCCGCACTGGAGGCCACAGCGTGACTACGGCCCAACTGCTCGCCAAATTCAAGGATCTCACCGCCCTCGTCATCGGCGACATTTGTCTCGATCGCTGGTGCACTTACGATCCCGCCGTGTCCGAACCCTCCCGCGAAACCGGCATCCCCCGCCTCGGCGTCGTTTCCACGGTGGTTACCCCAGGCGCGGGTGGCACCGTTGCCAACAACCTCGCCGCCCTCGGTGCGGGCCGTATCGCCGTGCTCGGAATGGTGGGTGACGATGGGTTTGGCTACGAGCTCCGCCAGGCTCTGACTGCCCGCGGCATTGAGCACTTTCTTTTGGTGAACGCCCCAGGCCGCCAGACTTTTACCTACACCAAGCTACTCAATGCGACCAACGGAGAAGAAGACAAGCCGCGCATTGATTTCATCTCCACCGATGACATTCCCTCCGCCGTCGAGGACACTCTTCTCCACCGTCTGCGTGAATCGTGGCACGTCTTCGACGTCATTCTTGTATCCGATCAGGCCGAAACAGAACGCGGCGGAGTGGTGACGCGCCGCATGAGGGACTTGATCGCGGAACTCGCCGCCGAGCGCCCCGACAAGATCTTTTGGGTGGATTCGCGCCTGCGTCCCGAACACTTTCGCGGCGTTATCGTCAAGCCGAACAACCACGAGGCAGAAGCAGCCTGCCGCCGCGCTATCGGTACCGTCGACTACACTCGTTTCCGCCGCCACATTGCCGCGCCGTTACTTCTGGTCACACACGGCTCCGAAGGAGTCCTCACCATCCGCGAAGGGCATGAGGACGTGTGGGTCCGCACTCGTCCCATCGCGAATCCAGTGGACATCTGCGGCGCCGGCGACAGTTTCTCAGCCGGAGCGTCCCTCGCCCTCGCCGTCACCGGTGATCCCATTCAGGCGGCGGAATTCGGCAACCTCGTCGCCTCCATCACAATCATGAAAAAAGGCACAGGCACCGCTTCGCCCGCCGAACTCCTGGGGACGGCATGAACACGCTTGCCATCGACATCGGAGGCACCAAGTTCACGCTCGGTATCTTCGAAGGGGATCGCCTCATCCGCCGCCACTCCCAGGCTGTTGACCGCGAGGGCGGCCGACAGTGGATGATGGAGCAACTCCTCGCTATCACCGCGGCCTGGAAAAAGGAAACGCCCCTCCACCGCTGCGGCATCGGTTTCGGCGGTCCGGTGAATTTCGCTACGCAGATGGTGGCGCTCTCCACGCATGTTGGCGGTTGGACTGATTTTGACCTTGTCGGCGAAATTCGCCGCGCCCTCGGCATCCCGGTAGTGATGGATAACGACGCTAACGTCGGCGGCCTTGGGGAAGCCCGCTACGGGGCGGGGAAGGGCTTCGACCCTCTCTTTTACATGACTCTCTCCACGGGCATTGGAGGCGGTATCATTACGCAAGGCGGCCTCTACCGCGGCGCCGATTCCTACGCCGGAGAGATCGGCCACCTCACCATTCGCCCCGGTGGCCCAGACTGCTTCTGCGGCTCCAATGGCTGTTTCGAGCGCATGTGCTGCGGTCTCTGGCTGGAGCGCGACCACGGCCGCCCGGCTCACGAACTAATGCAGGACTCGGCCTTCGTCGAACGCTACGTCGTCGATCTCGCGCTCGGCCTGAAATCTGCCATCATGCTGCTGAACCCCGCCCGTATTGTCATTGGTGGAGGGATCAGCAAGGCAGGTGATAAACTCTTTCTTCCACTGCGCGCCGAACTGCGCCGCCAAATTACCAATTGGTCCAGGGCTCGCATCGACGTTGTTCCCGCCGCCCTTAGTGACGACAGTGTTCTCTACGGAGCCCTTGCTCTTACTCAGGAAAACTCATGACTTTCGCAGAATCCTACAAATCCGAACTACTCAAAGCAATCGACGCCATTGATCTCGATAAGGTCCAGCAAGCCATCGACTGGTTCGACGACGCCCGGGAAGCCGGCCGTCATATCTTCATCTGCGGCAATGGCGGTAGCGCCGCCACGGCCTCCCACATCGTCTGCGATTTCGTCAAAGGAGCCAGCTACAAGCGCGACAAGCGGTTCAAGATGATGGCTCTTACCGACTCACTGGCCACCATCACGGCTTACTCCAACGATGTGTCCTACGACGTTGTCTTCACTGAGCCACTAAAGAACTTCGCTCAACCCGGAGATCTCTTCATGGCCATCAGCGGTTCCGGCAACTCCCCCAACGTCATCAGCGCCATGGAATACGCCAACACCGCCGGCTGCCGTACGATTGCCCTTACTGGCCGTGACGGAGGCGGACTGGGCCCCCTCGCCCAGCTCAACATTCAGGTCGCCGTCCCGCACATGGGCCGCATCGAAGACGCACACATGATCGTCTGTCACATGATTGCCTATCACTTCATGGAACAGTAGCGGCGGTCGGTCCCCCGCTTACACAAACAGATACCGCGCCACCGCGTCCTCGTTCCATTCGATACCCACGCCTGGACGGTCCGGCGCCGTGACATGCCCCGCCTCCGCTTCCAGCGGATCGCACAGCACTGGCGCTGCAAAATCCACCCACTCCAACCAATGCGACGTTGGAGTCACTGCCAGTAAGTGCGCGCTGATCTCCGGAAACAAGTGACTAGACATCGGCGCTCCATGGAGGTTGGCGATGGCCGAAGCCCGCATCCATCGCGTGACGCCGCCGATCTTCATCGCATCGGCCATCACAAAATCGCAGGCCCCCGCATGCAGCGCTTTCCCCATCTCACGCGCGCCCCACCAATTCTCCCCGCATTGAATCGGTGTCCGCACCTCCCGCCGCACGGTTGCATGGCCCTCGAAGTCTTCCGATAGCACCGGCTCCTCCACCCACACCAAGGCCTCATGATCCAGCCGTTTGATGCGCCGGATTGCCTCAGGGACATTCAGGCTCTGGTTGTAATCCGCCATCAACTGAATCCCCTCGCCGACGGCGTTTCGGATCGCTCGCACCACGGCCACATCCATTTCCAAATCCGGATAGCCTAGCCGGACTTTCAACGCCCGGAACCCGCCCTCTGTCAGCCCACGCGCCTCCGCCGCCACACGCTCCCGCCCGCTCAATCCCAACCCGCAACTGTTGTATGCCGGAATCGGCCGCGCCTCCCCGCCCATCAACCGCACCAGAGGCAAACCCGCGGCCTTCCCCAACGCATCCCAGGTCGCCATCTCGATTCCCGCCACTGCCATCGCCACCAGACCCTGCATGCCCAGCAGCCGGAACCGGCTATTCAGGTGCCGTTCCAAAACCACGGGAGTCGCCTTCAAACCGATCAGTGTTTCATTCAATCCATTGAGCAACTCCACGAGAGGAGTCAGCGCGATGGTGGTGTAACAAAACAGATAGCTGCAGCCGGTGATCCCTTCATCGGTGTGTAGGTCGATCAGTACCAGCGGCGCTGTCGCCACGGCGCCGCCCGCCGTCTGCAAATGGCGTCGCAGAGGCACATTGACGGCTCGCGCACGAAGGCTCCGGATGGTTAGCAAAGGTTGGGGGACCACGCCTCTATTCTCCCATCCGGCCGCACCTTGCAGGCATAATCGAATCATGCCCGCCGCGCCGCCATTCCTAACCGCGAAATTCGTGATCCGCTGTGCCGACTTCGACAAGTCGCGCCGCTTCTACGCCGGACTCCTCCGGCTTCCCATCGTCGAGCAGTGGAACGAACCGCATGGCCGCCGCTGTGTGATGGCGCTCGGTGACCCCATCAGCGGGGCGCTCCTCGAAGTCTCCGAGCGTGGTCACTTCACCCAGGCTCTGACCAGCGACAAGATCGACCTGCAGGTCCGCACCGAAGACCTGGACGCCTGGACCGATGCCCTCGAAGGTCACTGGCCATTTGAAGGACCAGAGGACGTGCCCTGGGGGCAACGGTGGATCAAACTACGAGATCCGGACAACCTCTTGATTGCGATCTGCGAGAATCTTTGACTGGGCAGCTGTCGCGGCTTCCGGCGACGCTTTCAGTACTGCGGTGGCTCGGACACGACGTCCCAGAGATCCGACGTGTCCAGATTCGCCAAGTCGCACAGAATGGTTACGTCGGCGGCGAATTTATCGCGCGGCGACCGCCAGGAGTTATTCGCGAGCGGGGCGTTCTCACCGGCGATTGTCGTCCTCATACTCTTCAGCCTACCTCACTCACGCCAAAAGCTGCTTCACCACATTGCCGAAGACATCAGTCAAACGGAAATCGCGTCCGCTATACCGGTACGTCAACTTCTCGTGGTTCAGGCCGAGCAGATGCAAGATCGTGGCGTGCAAATCGTGAACATGAACCCGGTCGTTCACGCCCTTCCACGCGTAATCGTCTGTCTCGCCGAAGATCGTTCCCGGCTTCGTGCCGCCACCCGCCATAAACATCGTCCAGCAATTTGGATTGTGGTCACGGCCCGCATTGTTCGTGCTGGCGGCGGAGAGCGTCTGGTCGAATGGCGTCCGCCCGAACTCGCCGGTCCAGATTACCAGCGTATCGTCTAACAGCCCTCGAGCTTTCAAGTCGGTGAGCAAGCCGGCTACCGGTTGATCCATGCCTTTGGCGCTCTTGCGAAGGTTCTTGTCGATTTTATCGTGGTGATCCCATCCGCCATCGGTGACCTGAATGAACCGCACGCCAGCCTCGGCTAGCCGGCGCGCCATCAAACATTTACGTCCAAAATTGTCGGTATCTTCCTGGCCCACGCCATAAAGGTCCATCGTTGCCTGGCTCTCCTTGGAGATGTCGAAGACATCCGGAGCCGTCACCTGCATCCGGAAAGACAGCTCGTAGGACTGGATCAATCCCTCAATGCTGCGGTCCTGTCCCGCCTCTTCCATGTCCATTCGGTTGCGGGCCTGAATCAGATCCAGGTCCTGACGCTGCAGCGCCGCAGGCAGCGTGGGATCTTCCAGGTATCCGATCTTCGACTTTTTCACCGGTGTCCGTGAATCGCCCAGCCGCGTTCCCTGATAAATCGAAGGCAGGAAGACGTTCGAGTAGTGAAGCGGACTGCCGTCATCGCCATACAGCACAGGGCTGATTACCACGAACCCCGGCAGGTTCTGATTCTCACTCCCCAATCCATACGTGATCCACGAACCCATCGATGGACGCACAAACTGCAAACTCCCCGTCTGGAAGATGCGGATGGCGCCGGCATGGATGGCGCTATCCGTCGTCATCGCCCGCACCCAGCACAGCTCGTCCGCCTTGCGCGAGAGATGGGGTAGCAAGTCCGACATCCACATGCCGCAATCGCCCATGCGCTTCATTTCTGAGATCGCCGGCATCAGCTTCGCGCTTTTGTCGAAGCGAATCGTGCTTGCATCTACGGAGAACGGGATCGGCTGTCCAGCTTCCGACTTCAAGCGCGGCTTGTAGTCGAAGAGATCCATCTGCGACGGGCCGCCCTGCATCCATAGCAAGATCACCCGCTTCGCCTTGGCTGGGAAATGCGGCGGCTTCGGAGCGAGAGGATTGGCCGCCTGTGCGGCTCGAGCGCGATCTTCCGCAGCCAGCGCGGCCATGGCCAGAGAACCGAACCCGCCTCCCAGCGACTGCAGAAAGCGGCGCCGGCCGCCTGATGGGGAATCAAAGGGGCAGCTCATAGTGTCCTATCTCCTGTACAGAAACTCGCTTGAAACCAGGACTACATGGCAGTATCGGGCCCATGCGTCCTGTGTGGCGTCCGTTGTCGGCAGCTTCGCCGTAGCGATGCCGTCTTTTGTCTTGGCGATGAACTCAGCGGCTTGGGCGATATCGCGAGGCGTCGCTGGACGGTTCAGGGCGTCGAGCATGAGGGCGGAAACGCGTGCTTCATCGTTCATCGATTTGTCCGCCAAAAGCCTCTTCGCCAGCAGTGCCGCCTCTTCCTTCACGAACGGCGCGTTCAACAAATACAGCGTCTGTGTCGGCACCACCGTCGGAATTCTAGTCCCCACCACCTGGTCGGGATCCTTGAAATCGAACAGGTTCAAAATGTCAATGGGAGCCATCTGGCTGCTCCGCATCACCGGCTGATAGACGGTCCGCCGGTTCTTGATTGGATCCTCGATTATGGTGTCGTCCTCCAGGAAGAACGGCCCAATGGTGTGCATGTTTTGTTCTGTCAACGGCAGCGAAGGCCCTCCGCGGCCGGCATCCAGATTGCCAGACGCTTGCAGCATTGTGTCGCGAATCGTTTCCACTTCCATGCGGCGCCGGTTGGCCCTAGCCAGCAGCTTGTTGTCGGGGTCGAGTTCCAGGCTGCTCGGCGTGCCGGTGCTCGACAGTTGGTACACCCTGCTCAGCACAATCTCGCGGATCGTCTTCTTCGTCGACCAGCCATTGGCAACGAGATGAGAAGCGAGGTGATCGAGCAATTCCGGGTGTGTGGGCGCATCGCCGCGGGCTCCAAAGTTCTCCGTACTTCCCACGATTCCATCGCCGAAAAGATGGTGCCACAGCCGGTTCACGTAGACGCGCGCCGTCAATGGGTTCTTTTCATTCGCGATCCACTCCGCGAGTTCTCTCCGCCCGCTGGAATTCGGGTCAATCGACGGGGGCTTGCCCCAATTGACAGCGCTGAGGACTCCGCGGGGAGCGAAGGCGCCGAGTTGGTGCGCATCCCCGCGCAGCGCAATCCGAGTGTCTTGCGGCATGTCAAAGTCTTCGGCCGCGTAAACGAATGGCAGCCTCGGCTTCTTGTATTTGATGAACTCCAAAATCTGCTTGTCGCCGGCGTACTCGCTCTTCGCCTTCAGCGCCGTCAGTTGCTCCTCGGCTGCCTTCAGCGCCGCATCGTTCTCCCCGCTCTTCGGCTTCGCCTTTAACTCCGTGATGCGTTTCTGTACCTCTTCGCGCTCCTTGGCATAACCTTTCTCCGCCACCTCCGCCGCAGCCACGCGGCGGTCATACTGCTCCATCTCCTCGGCGTAGCGCTTGGCGGTCTCAGTCGAAATCGGGAGGGGCACCATGTTCACGCCGCCATCCCCGAAGTTATTCATCGTCACCGTCTTGGTGCTCAGAAACATCCCGATCAGGCCGTAATATTCCTTGTTCGGAATTGGATCGAACTTGTGGTCGTGGCACCGGGCGCAGCCCAGAGTCAGACCAAGGAATGTCCGTCCTACCATGTCCACTTGCAGATCGGCCGCATCCAGCAGTGTTTGCGCGCGGTCGTATGAACCCCAGGACCACGGGCCTAGCACCAGAAATCCAGTGGCTTCCTGCCCCGTAGCGTCTTTCCGTCTCTTCTTGCCACCCTCACCCTTGGGTCCTGCCAGTTGTTCCTCGACAAACTGGTTGTACGGCTTGTCATCGTTGAACGAATCGATGACGTAGTCGCGATACCGCCAAGCTTCCGGCAGCGGGATGCGCCGCCCATAGCCGGTGGTGTCTGCATAGTAAGTGATATCGAGCCAGTGCCGGCCCCAGCGATCGCCGAAGGAGGGCGAGGCTAGCAACCGGTCCACCACTTTCTCAAACGCTTCGGGCGAGGAGTCCTTCACAAACGCCTCGATCTCCGCCCGCGTCGGAAGCAGCCCGGTAAGGTCCAACGTAGCGCGACGCAGTAGCGCGTACTTGTTGGCATCCGCAGCCGGCTTGATCCCCTTCTCCTCGAGTTTGGCCAGAATGAACCGGTCAATCTCGGAATGCGCCCACGCAGTGTCCTTCACTACCGGCGCGGCCGGATTCTTCACAGGCTGAAACGCCCAGTGCGCCGCGGCGGAAATGGTCTTCGCTTTTGCGTCCGTATCAGGCCAGAACGCACCCTCGGCAATCCATTTTTCGAGAAGCTGAATCTCCCCATCCGGCAGCTTACCGCTCGGCGGCATCTTTGTCTTCCCGGTATAGCGGACGGCTTGGACCAGGGGACTGGCATCCGCATCGCCGGCCATCACTACGCCGGAGCGATGCATCCCGTCTTTGGATGTCAATTGCTTGCCACCCAGTTGCACCTTGTCGCCATGACATGAACCGCAACGGGTAACCAGAATAGGACGGATTTTAGATTCGAAGAACGCGCTAGGGTCCGGAGTTTGGCCCCTCAGCCCACACACCAGGATGGCGAGCGAGACGCCAAATCGCGCTACAGTGACGCCTGCGGAGGGAAATATAGAGCCTGTCAGATACATGAATTCGAGTTTCCTGCGCCCAGTACTTGCAGGATCGAACCGGGCCGGAACAGCGGCCTCGGATGTCCTGTTCTAAGTATACCCGTCTGGAGGTCTGACCACTAGCGGCGGTCTCCCCTTCGGATGTTTTCTAAAGTAGGATGGATCGCAGGCCGGTTCCCAATGACTCTCACTCAAACCGAAAAGGCAAACCACTTCAGCGACCTTCACAACGGCCCTGGTGCCTTCATTATTCCCAATCCGTGGGACATCGGCTCGGCCCGTCTTCTCGCCGGTCTGGGGTTCCAGGCACTAGCCACATCCAGCGCCGCCTCGGCAGCAGTCATTGGCCTAAAAGACGGCGGGCTGACGCGTGACCAGGCCTTGGCGCACGCGCGATCACTTGTAGAGGCTACCAATTTACCTGTATCGGCGGATCTGGAAAATGGTTTTGGCGACGCGCCCGAAGCAGTCGCCGAAACCATTCGCCTCGCGGCTTCAGTAGGCCTCGTCGGCTGCACGATCGAGGATGTGAGCGGCAACCAGCAGACTCCGCTTTACGATTTTTCGTTCGCCGTGGAACGGATTGCCGCGGCTGCGGAGGCTGCCCGTGCGCTCCCATTCCCCTTCATGCTGACCGCGCGAACGCACAACCTCCTCTATGCCGGCGCCAGCCTCGACGAAACCATCCGCCGCTTGCAGGCCTTCGAGCACGCGGGTGCCGACGTGCTCTTTGCCCCCGCTCTGCCCGACTTGGCAGCCGTGAAGGCCGTCTGTACGGCAGTGTCGAAGCCATTCAACTTCATGGTGGGAATCAAAGGCAAGTCCTTCACTGTGGCTGAACTGACGGAGGCCGGAGTGCGGCGCATCAGCCTCGCAACCTCGCTCTATCGCGCAGCTATGACCGGTTTTCTCGACGCTGCCCGGCAAGTGCGCGACGGAGGCAACTTCGACTTCCTCGATCAGTGCGTGACCACGGCGGACTTGATCAAACTCATGGAAGGTTGATTCTCACGGCGCGCCTTGCGCTCTGTTCTTCCAGCCGCTTCTTCTATTCGAAACCGGCCTGTGCACGTCGTGCGTATCAGCGCGGATCGCCGGTCGCCTTCGGCGCATGGTCCTCCTTCGCCGGCGGACCAAGGAGTTCGTTCAAAATCGGTTTCAACCCATCGGCCCAGACCTGGTACGCCTTCACTGCCGGGTGTAATTTGTCCTCCTTCATCACACCCTCTTTCAGCTTCCCGTGCGAATCCGCTAGCCTGTCATTGACATTGAGATAACGGACCTTGCCGCCGTCGGCAAGTCTGCTCAGGTTGGCATTGACGTCATTGATGACGGACCCCGCCCTGACGTTATCGTTGCGCGGGAAGATCCCAGTGACGATGACGGTGGCCTCTGGCGCCTTCGTCCGAATCGTCGACAGTATGGCTTCCAGTCCTCTCGTGGTTTCGGCGGCTGTCGCACCGCCTCCAATATTGTTAGTGCCGGCCTGCAGAACAACCACCTTCGGGTGGACGTCGTCTAGCTCGCCATTGTTTAACCGCCACAAAATGTTCTGCGTCCGGTCGCCACCCCAGCCGAAGTTTGCGGCATTCCATCCGAAGAAATTCTGTTTCCAGTTAGCGAGCAGGTCCGGATAGTCAGTGGCGCCCCAGCGGCGTGTGATGGAATCGCCGGCGAAGTAAACATCGATTGCGCCTGACTTGGCCTTTGCCACCAGTTGTTCATGGGCCAAAAGAGAATTCACGTCCAGCCGCGGCGCGGCGGCATCGGCTGCCATCGGCGGTGGAGGTGGCGCAGCGTACTGCAGTTTTCGTGTAACCCAAGGAATGAAATACTTCCAGTTCGGCCCGTCAGTGTGACCTCCGTCATGCTGACGCCAAGCGAGTTCGCCATCAAGCAGGCCGGTGTTTACAGGCGGCATTTTCGCCTCGCGGTAGTCGGCGGTCACCCCTAGGTCTTTCGTACCGAGAAGCCGGAAAACCTCCCCCGCCGCCACCGTCGCCATGAAGCTGCCCTGTTGATCCAGCCACTTGGCATCGCCTTTTTCGGGAATTCCATAACTGATAAACGTCAGCCGCGGGGCGCAGAGCGCGATCAACTCATGGGAGTCCACAGGGAGGTCGCCGGCGTTCTTGCTGCCAAACGCAGCCTCAGAGGCGCCGTACTTGAGAAAGTTACCCGCCATCCAGTGGTACTCGCCCGATCCCGTCAGGTTCTCGACAGCTTCTCCAAAGTTGCGGCGGTGCGGCTTTGTGCCGCCTTCACCCGACGAACCGATCAGCACCACGGCGAAGCGTGTGTCGAAGGCCATCGTGACCAGCGCCGCCTTTCCAAACCGCGAGACCCCTTCGATTCCGACATGCTTTGCATCCACAACCGGATCGGTCTCCAGATAATCGAGTCCACGTGAGGCGCCCCACCCCCAGGCGCGCAGGGCTCCCCAATCGTCCGGCCTGCGCGGCCCGCCGTGGTTCACCAAGCCGATGATGCCTTTGGTCAAGCCGGCTCCGTTGTCGGCCTGTACGCTCCCGGGATCCAGCAGAGCATAGCCCCAACCCGCGCCAATCAACTGCAGCGTGGAGGGCGGGTCGGTTCCTGCCAGTGCGGCAAACCGCGCGAAAGCCGCGGGCAGTGGTGTCGAAGGCAGCATTGGGCGTCCGAACAGCATCATCACTGGGACCGGCTTCGTCGCCCACGCCGGCGTCACCACCACCATCTTGATGTCCACGTTGATTGCCGGATATTCGCTGTTATCGGCGTGACCGGTGAGTTCCTTAGCGATTACCGAATAAGGTCCCAGTGTGTCTTTCACCGTATTGGTAATGGTCCAGGTAATCTTGGGAACGTTGGTCGGGACGCGTCCAATTACTTCGCGTTCGAAATCCTCGACAATCTCCGGACGCCTTTGTTTCCGCCACATCTCCGCCGAAGTAACTACTCGGCCATCCCTGAGCTTCAGGATTTCGGGATAGTCCGGAAACGGATTGGCGTTAGCCTCTTTGACGTTGGCATGATTGGGAGCGGCCTCATTGCCACTGGGACCCGGCCGGAGCGCCTTGATGCCCAGCTGTTCCATCATATTGCGGTGGTCGTCAGCCGCGGTCCAGTTCTTTGTGTCGGGCGCCGTCTGTCCACTCGCCGGGAGTACTGAAAAAGCCAGCAGGGCGGTGGCTAAAAGGATTTGATGACGCACAGTCCGACTATAATCGTTCGGGGGATTGAATTCCATGAAGACATTTCTGGTTGCCGCGCTCTTCTGCGCCGGTACCTTGTTAGCCGCCGATGCGCCGTCTTTGACAGTCGCTCAAATGATGGACAACGGGTTGAAGCAGGTAGAGGGCGAAGTGGTGCCTCTCGCCGAGGCGATGCCCGCCGATAAGTATTCGTTTGCGCCCAAGGACGGCGAATTCAAGAACGTGCGGACGTTCGCGCAACAGATGAAACACATCGCCACGGTGAACTACGCAGTGGCGGCTGCCATTCTAGGAGAGAAGTCACCGGTAAGCGCCGGTAAGAATGAGAATGGCGATGATTCGATCGCGAGCAAAGACCAGATCGTGAAGTACCTGAAGGACTCTTTCGCATACACTCACAAGGCCATGGCGACACTAACCGCCACGAACCTGACGGGCTTGATCAACAGCCCGTTCGGTGAAGGGAAAGCGCAGCGCCTCAGCATGGCGACGGTCCCCGCCTGGCACACCTTCGACCACTATGGCCAAGCGGTTGTCTACGCGCGTATGTGCAGCGTTGTGCCTCCGGCGAGCCGCTAGCTCCTGACTACAGTGGATAGACCTCCAACCGGTCTGGGTTGAAGCGCAGGCGACGCTGCTCAAAATAGGACTGCACAGCCAGCAGCGGAGGCAGAATCGAAATACTCGCCAGTCCCACGTCGGCATTCGGAAGGTTACGGCTGCGGCAGCAGTCCAGGAAATTGCGGACATGGTCCACCGTGATATCGCCTGGAATGCGTTTGGTCTCGGTCTTGGGATTCTTCTCCGCGGGCGTGTACTCCCAGCGGTTACGGTTGACGAACAGTTGCCCGTTACTGCCGTGGAACGTAATTCCGTATTCACCGCCGAACGTGTGGGACTGGAAGTTCACAGTGAACCCGTCGTATTCGAAAAGCGCGTTGCACGTATCGGGGGCCGTACGCCCGTCGTTGAAGTTAAAGTAAACACCTCCCGCGAACACCGCCGAGTTACAGGCACGCTCGCCCATATACATGTGGACGACGTCCATCCAGTGATGGCCGAAGTCCGTCATCTTACCGCCGTTGAAATCGAGGAAGGCGCGGAAGTTGAGGTATTGCCCGGGACTCCAATCGCGGTACTTGACGGGACCGAGGAAGCGGACCCAATCGAGATTCGAAGGCTTCTCCACCGGCTCAGTAGGAAGCGCCTCGGCATGCCCCGCGTGCCAGAACGCGTCGATGTGGCTGATCTTCCCGATCATGCCTGACGTTACAAACTTCTGCTTCGCCTCGATATAGATGGGAGCCGAGCGCTGCTGCAATCCGATCTGGCAGATGCGGTTGGTGACTCGCGCGGCGCGCACCATATCGGGCGCCTCCTCCCGTGTGCGGCAAAGAGGCTTTTCGCAGTAGATGTCCTTACCCGCGTTCATCGCGTCGATAGCATGCTGTTTGTGCCAGTGGTCGGGAGAAGCTATGAGGACGGCATCAATCTCCTTCAACTCCAGCAGGCGGCGGTGGTCACCGAACGTTTTCGTGTTGGGAGCCTTGGCCTGGGCTTCGTCGATCCGTTTAGCGTAGACGTCGCACAGCGCGCGCACCTCCACCTCGGCGTTCTTCTGAAAGACTGTCATGACGTACGTCCCGCGCTCGCCGGTGCCGATAACGCCCATTCCAATGCGGTCGTTGGCTCCTAGAATGCGAGAGTAGGACAGTGCGGTGAGGGCCGCGGCCTTGGCAGCTTCGCGCCGGGTGATCATGCGGGCATTGTATTACGCAATCGCCGATAATGGGAGCCATCAGAGGCGGGCGAATGAGCACTTCCACTAAGTCCATTCAAGTAAGGTTCACCAACGCGCTTGACGATCTTGTGGCACAGGTGAAACAGGATCGTTCAATTTTGGCCGTCATTCTTTGCGGCAGTCTGTCGCACGACACGGTTTGGGAGAAGTCCGATATCGACCTCGCTCTCATCACCATCGACGACAAGAAAGTGGAATCGTCGCACGTCTCTTTGAACGCGGATGGCGTCAATGTCCATGCGTTCCTCATGCCTCGTGCTGAATTCCGCAAGACCGTTGAGGGCACCGTCCGCAATTCGTTCACGCACTCGCTGCTGGCGAAGGGACGCCTCTTGTATTCCCATGATGAGACGATCACCACCCTCTGCGCGGGTCTCCGCGAGATCGGAGAGCGCGATACCCAGGTGCAACTCCTGGCGGCGGCTACGCACGCTATTCCGCCCATCGATAAAGCCCACAAGTGGCTCGTCACACGCGGTGATTTAAACTACTCCGCATTGTGGATTCTCTACGCGGCCACACCGCTGGCCCGGATCGAGGTGCTAAGCGCCCGTCTGCTGGCCGATCGCGAAGTGATCCCCCAGGCGATGAAGCTGAATCCGGCTTTCTTCCAGACAATCTACGTGGACCTGCTGAATCAGAAGAAGACGCGAGCCAGCGTCCAGGCGGCGCTCCATGCGGTTGACAGCTACATGGCGCATCGAGCGCCTGAACTGTTCCGTCCGGTGCTGGAGCACTTGCGGGACGTGGGTGAAGCCCGGTCATCGACCGAGATCGAAGACTGGTTCAAGCGCAACCTGGGCATCGAGGGCGTCTCCACGGCGTGCGAGTACTTGGCCGAACTGCACCTCATCGGGAAGGCCGCCACGCCGGTCCTCCTAACCAAGCGCAGCAATATCCAAATGCAGGAACAGGCATTCGTATATGAAGAGTAGGCCCGCACAGCGCACTTCCATCGCCGTACACGGCGCGCGCGTCCACAATCTGAAGAACATCTCAGTGGAGATTCCGCGCGACAAACTCATCGTTGTCACCGGACTCTCAGGCTCCGGTAAATCCAGCCTCGCCTTCGACACGATTTATGCCGAGGGGCAGCGCCGCTACATGGAATCGTTGTCCAGCTACGCGAAGAGGTTTGTGGCTCAGGTTGCCAAGCCCGACGTCGATTTCGTCTATGGTCTTTCGCCAGTCATCTCGATTGAGCAGAAGACTATTGGCAGCAACCCTCGTTCCACCGTCGGCACCATGACCGACATCGCCAGCTACCTGAATCTGCTCTACTCCACCATTGGCGCACCGCATTGTCCGCGCACTGGCGAAGTCACCCCCAGCCGCACCGCGAGCCAAATTCTGGAGGCGATCCTATCACTACCGGAAGGCGCTGAGATCGAGTTGCGCGCGCCAGTCTTTCCCCAGTATGGAGAGGAACTGGACTTCGTCCTCACCGAGGTTCGAAAGAAGGGTTGCCGGCTGCTGATTGTGGACGGCCAGACTGTGGATCTTTCGGCGCAAGTGGAGTTGGACGAATCACGAGTGAAGAACATGGACGCCATCGTCGATCGACTCGTGGTCGGCCCGAAACACGAGAAGGCGATCAAGGCGGCAATCGGCGCTACGCTCCTGGTGGGCGATTGGTTGATGCAACTCCAAATCGTGAAGGGTGCGAATAAGGCAGAACAGGAGCGCTTCTATCGCAGCTTGTGCAGCAAGACCCACCACTTCGTTTATGGCGACATCCAGCCTGAGTACTTCATGTTCAATAACCCCGAGAGCGCATGCCGGACGTGCGGCGGCTTGGGGGTTCATAAACTGACACATCCGGAACTGCTGGTTCCCGATCCGCGGCGCAGCATCGCCGGAGGCTGCTTTGTACGTGAGGCCTTTAAATACAATCCCGACACCTGGGATGGGCGCATCATGTACAGCCTTTCCAAGGCGCTCCGCTTCTCGCTTGATACGCCGTGGGAGAAGTTGACGGACGCCGTACGGCGCACCATCCTCGAAGGACTCGAAGGCAGGAAGGTCATTATGATGACGCCGCCTGAAGCGAAGACAAAGCGCGACGACGGCGAAGGCAAAGAGGTGGGTTTCGGAGGCATTGCACGGCGCATTGAAAGGCACTACCGCCGCTATCGCCAGCGCGGCGAAGCCAGTTCCGGCATGGAAGCGTGGCTGGACAAGGTGATGGTGGAACATACTTGCCCCGACTGTAAGGGAGCGAGGGTTCGCGCCACCCGATTGCTGTTCAGCATCGAGGGGAAGACGCTCCACGACGTAGGGCAACTACATTTCGACGAACTGCACGGGTTCCTGGGACGAGTGAAGCCGACGGGGCGCGGGGCCGACGCCGGCCGGCATGTGTTGGGCGAGATCAGGGCGCGCGTGGAACTGCTGCTCGGAATCGGTCTCGACTATCTAAGCTTCAACCGGCGCGCGGGCACGCTCTCCGGCGGCGAGGCTCAACGCATTCGCCTATCCACGCAGATCGGTTCCGGCCTCATGGGAATGCTCTACGTGCTGGACGAGCCCAGCATCGGATTGCACCCCAAAGACAATGTGAAGATGATTGCAACGCTGGAGAGCCTTCGCGATATCGGCAATACAGTGATCGTGGTGGAACATGACGAAGATACGATTCGCGCCGCTGACCACGTGGTGGAGATGGGTCCCGGCCCCGGCGTACACGGAGGGGAAGTAGTGGTGCAGGGGTCGCTGAAAGACGTGCTGGCGTGCCCCGCCTCTCCCACGGGTCAATTCCTCTCAGGACGGCGGCGTATTGAAGTGCCCCACAAACGCCGCAAAATCACGGGCAAGTCCTTAGTCGTGCGAGGGGCCCGTGAGAACAATCTCAAGGGCGTGGACGTGCGGTTCCCGTTGGGAGTGATGGTTGCCATCACAGGCGCATCGGGGTCGGGCAAGAGCACCTTGGTGAGCGACATCCTCTACAAGGCTTTATGGAAGAAACTGGTGGACACGCGCACGCTGCCCGGCGATCACGACGCCGTGGATGGTCTAGAGCATGTGCACAAGGTCGTAAACATCGATCAGTCGCCGATCGGCCGTAACAGTCGTTCCAACCCGGCCACGTATATCGGCTTCTACGACACCATTCGTGACCTCTTCACGCAAGCTCCCTTGTCAATCGAACGAGGTTACAAGGCCGGCCGATTTAGCTTCAACGTGAAGGGCGGGCGTTGCGAAGAATGTCAGGGCGAGGGTGTCATTACAACCCAGCTCTATTTCATGCCCGACGTGGAGGTGATGTGTAGTGCCTGCAAGGGAGCGCGCTTCAACAGCGAGACACTCGACGTGACCGTGCGCGGCAAAACCATTGACGACGTCCTGAATATGCCGGTAGAAGAAGGAGCACGGTTCTTTGAGAGTGAGCCAGTGGTGGGCAAGAAGATCGAAGTGCTTCGCGATCTGGGGCTTGGCTATTTGACGCTCGGACAATCGGCCACCACACTCTCAGGGGGTGAGGCACAACGAATTAAGATCGCCACTGAGCTGAGTAAACTCCAGCGTTCGAAGCACACCGTGTACATCCTCGACGAACCGACCACCGGCCTGCATCTGGCCGATGTCGAACGCCTGCTGGAATCGTTGAACCGGTTGGTGGATGCCGGGCACACGGTTCTGTTGATTGAGCATCATCTCGACGTAATTAAGACTGTGGACTACGTCATCGACCTCGGGCCCGAGGGTGGGCACGCCGGCGGAGAAGTGGTGGTGACTGGCACGCCTGAAGAAATCGCTGCTTGCCCCGCATCGTACACCGGGCGGTTCCTCAAACAGCACATGCGAGCGTAGGACAATCGGAGGGATGCCAAAACGCACGGCGGGTCGATTTCGAATATTTCTGGTTGGCGGTCTGCTCGCTCTGCTGGTGTTTTGTCTCGTCAGCTTTTGGCTCACCCGAGATGCGGGCGTGCGGATGAGGATCGCCAGGCGCGGCGCCCTCGTTGACATTCAGCCGTGGCAAACAGCGGAAGCTCTGGCGGCCCGGCCAGCATCGGTGGAAGAGGCCGAGTATGCCCGCGAGGCGCAGCATCTCGCTGATCGTGAAGTGGACCAGGCGTTCGCCGCAGCCCTTCGCGAAGCGAGCCTCCATAAGCCGGTTCTCAAGGGAGAGGCACTGGAACTGTCGCGCAAGGTCGCCGACCTTCAAACGGTAGTGGCAACCGATCAAGCTTCGGTGCGCGATCTCACGGCTCACGATCCGGATGACGAGTTGGACATCGCCAAGGCGCAGTTAGCGCTCGATACCGATCAACTCAACGAGGCGCAACAGGACCTGGCTCGGGCCGGCGGTGACGAACGCGGCCTCGTACAGCAGGAACTGACCGTTCACGAAGCTGGGATGAAGAGTTACGACGCGAAGGCGAACGCGCTGCCGACGGTTCCTACTGGCATTCCCGCAGACAACGCTACCATCGCCAGTTGCCTTCCCGCGTGGTTCGACCAGCGAACCCGAACCGATCTCTTGCTGGCGGCATCAAACGACGCACTGGAAGCCGTCACGGCGCTCACGGCCAAACACAAACAACTCGAAGAGGCTAAACCCACGACACCCGCGCCCAGCGGCAAGGCCGAGCGGTTGGCTCACTTGAGCGATCAAGCCACGCGCAGTCAACTGCTGGCCATCTACGACGACCGCATCTCTACCGAACGGCAGCTCAGTAGTGTCTATCTGAAGTGGTCGGACGAAGTCTCGTTACAGCACCGTAATACTGCTCACCAATTGACGAAATCGCTGGCTTTGATCGTGTTGATCCTCTTCGGAGTGATTGTCTTCGACGCACTCGCCCTGCGTTTCGTCAGCCGCTCCGGAATGGACCGCCGCCGCATGGAAACCATGGGCAGCATTCTGAAATTCTCTCTCCAGGTCATCGGCGTGCTCTTGATCCTTCTCGTAATATTCGGTGTGCCAACGCAGACGCCGACTATTCTGGGTTTGGCCACCGCAGGTCTGACCGTGGCCTTGCAGGACTTCATCATCGCCTTCTTTGGCTGGTTCGTTCTGATGGGCAAGAACGGCATTCACGTCGGTGACCTTGTTGAGATCAACGATGTTGCTGGCGAAGTGGTGCACGTCGGCTTGTTCCGCACCGCACTGCTAGAGACTGGCAACTCTACCGAGAAGGGCCACCCCACAGGCCGCCGCATCACATTCAGCAATAGCTTCGCCATCAAAGGCCAGTATTTCAATCACACCACCACTGGCCAATGGACCTGGGACGAGATTCGAGTCACCATCCCGCCGCAACTCGATACCTACGCCACAATCGAGCTGGTGCGGAAAGAAGTCCTGGACCAAACCGCGCAGGATACCGATGCGGCCAAAGAAGAATGGAAACGGGTCAGCCTCCGCTTTACTGCCGAACCCGCTGTCGATATGCGGCCCGGGTCTACAGGCATCGACCTGATTGTGCGGTATGTCACCAGAGCCTCCGACCGTTACGAGGCGAGGAACAGGCTCTACGGCCGGGTCCTCAACCTGCTGCACTCGCAGACTCCGAAAGAACTACGATAGCTAGGATGCCAATGAATCGGTGGTGGCGCGTAGTCGGCGGGCTGTTGATGAACCTCGCGTTGGGGACGCTCTACGGCTGGAGTGTCTTCGTAGCGCCGCTCGAAGCGCAGTTCGGCTGGAAACGCGCCCAGACGTCGATGGTATTCACTATCGCCGTCATTGTTTTTGCCCTCAGCTTCGTCGTGGCAGGACGCATTCAGGATAAGTTCGGACCGCTCGGGTGCTCCTTGACCGGTGGCATTCTGGTGAGCCTTGGGTTCTACCTCTGCTCTTTCACCACCAGCCTCAACTACCTCTATCTGTGCTTCGGAGTAATCGGCGGATTGGGGAACGGGTTCGGGTATGCCACCCCAATCCCGGTGATGGCGAAGTGGTTTCCCGATAAACGCGGACTAGCCGTCGGGATCGCCGTGGGTGGCTACGGCGCGGGGTCGGCCATCTTTGGACCCCTATCGCAATTGAAGCTCATTCCGGCCTATGGCCTGCCGGCGACGTTTCAAATCCTCGGAGCGATCTTTCTCGTCATGACGATTGCGGGCGCCCTGCTCCTTCGCAATCCCCCACCTGGATACAGGCCGGAGGGCTGGTCGCCTGCCGCGGCCCAGACGGCGGCCTCCAGGTCACGTGACTTCACGCCAAGCGAAATGCTCCGCACTCCCACGTTTTATCTGATGTGGGCCGGGTTTGCGTTGGGATGCTCGGCGGGATTGATGGTGATCAGTCAGTTGGTGCCATTTGCCAAGAGCGTGGGCATTGCCGCTGCCACACTGACCACGATGACTTTGGTTGTTGGAGCGGTTGGCAACGCCTCCGGTCGAATCTTGTCCGGCTGGATGTCCGATCGTCTGGGGCGCATCAACGTGCTCCGCGTAATGATTGGGATCTGTGTGGTCGCCATGCCTGCTCTGTACGCGGCAGGAACCAATGTCGCTCTGTTGTATGCGGCGGTGTTCGTCGTCTATTGGTGTTACGGCACTCAGCTCTCGGTAAACGGCGTCGCCGCAGCGGATTTCTGGGGCGTGAAGAACGCCGGCATCAACTACGGGATTTTGTTCACCGCGTGGGGCGTGGCCGGGATCATCGGGCCGAGGATAGGCGGCGTGCTATACGACCAATATCACAACTACCGGGCCGCCTTTTTCACCGCCGGCGCGCTGGCCGCCGTGGCTTTGTTGTGCGAACTGGCTGCGCGCAGACCGTCACCACAAAACTGAGAGAGCCTAGTTGGCTTGAAGCAGCGTCCAGCCGGGCAGCGCAGCGGGCTGGTTGTTCAAAAACACGACCCGCCGGGTTTTCGGGAACGGCATATTCGATTCGATCGCTCGCGTATAGATCGGCACCTGACGCATGATCTTGCGGTAATCTTCGTTCTTCGTGTCCACCACGGCTGATTTGCCAAGCAAGCCTGTGCCCCAGCCGAGCGGTACCAAGGCCGCCGCGCCATCACTGCGTATCTCCGCCAATTTCGCCAGCAGAGCGTCCACGCCGCTCAGCAAATGCGCCATCCCAGCAGTCTCCGCGTACTGCCGGTGCAGCGTCAGCAACTGCTCCGCGTACCCATTGGCCGCATCGAACATCCGCTTCGTATCCGGGGCCTGACGCCAATGCAGCGCTTTGAGGATCTCGGGCTGCGAAAAAACCGACCGCAGTTCCCAGTCGCCTTCAAACGTCGTGCCCGGCATCGCCATTTCCACAAAGATCGGCGTGCTGTCTTCCGGACGCTTCCCATCCACGGTACCCCGCGGCGCCATTTTCCATCCCAACTCGAACTTGTTGCCGCGAGTCACCAGCGTCGACACGCGCACCAGGCAAATTTTCAGCGATGTCCCCGCCACCGGCGACGAATCGCCTGCAGCGTAGACCCGCATCCGGTTCTGACCCGAAGAACCCAACGCAGCCGATTCCGGCCCCTCGGCCGGCCGTCGAGGCGCGCGGTCACCTTGCAGTCTGGCCGCAACTTCTTTTGTGAACTCTTCCGTCCAGCGCGAATGAACCAATCCCGTCCGCAGCGCACCGCGCAGGGCGGACGCGGGCAGATACGGCCCCTTCAATCCCGAGGCAAAAGTCGCAATAAACAGGCTCTCCGCGCGTGCCCGTTCCCAATGTTGGGCACACGACGCGTGTTCGAAAGCCACCCGGCGATCCGCATAGTTCTGTGCAAAACCGCCCCAAGCGGCAAAATCCAACCGCTCCGCTTTGCGAATCTGCGTCAGGTAATTTTCCAGCCGCGGGCCCTTCGAAAGCAGCTTGAAAATGCGCGACTGATTGAGAACGTTGATCTGGTCTTTCCAGACCATATAGTCGATCGGCGCAAGTTTCTGGCCGTCCCCGACGAGCGTAGGTGTCAAACAGGTAAGCCGGTATCTCATTGCGAGTTCCGCCACGGAATCGGAATAGCGAACGCCAGGCCGGAGCGGTACACGGGATGCGGGAATCCTTCCGGGGCGACATCGGGCGCTGCGCCGCGGGGCGGGGCAGTCGCCAGCAAAACGGAGCCTTCTCCAACCATCCGCACCGACTTCTTCAGCTCTCCCCACTTTGCCGCCGATTCCACACGGCCGGCGCGCGTCAGCATCGTGTAGTTGCCGCGCTTCCAGTCGATGGCATCGGACGCTGACGGAGTGAATAGCGATAGTAGCCACCAAGCTGTCGGAGGCTGCGCTGGCGCGGGCGGTTCCACCGGCTTCGCCACCACAACAGGAGCGGGAGGCTCCACGGCAGCCGGTTCTTCCTGGGGTGCTTCGGCCACGGGCTCTTCGACTGGGGGCTCCTCCACGGCAGGAGGCTCTTCGACAGCAGGCTCCTCTGGCGTGGGTTCGTCGCTGTTAATCGAACTCAATAGCAGCGGCTCAATGACATCTTCTTTCACTGACGCCGTGCGAATTTCGGTACCCTCGGTTTCAGGTGCAGCCTCAACCACCGGAGGTTCCGGAGCCTCTTCAATAATTGGCTCGGCAACCACCTCCGCTACCACAACCTCAACAGGGGCTTCCACCACCGCCTCCATCGCTGGCGCGGCCTCGACAGCAGCCTCCACAACCGGCTCTTCCGTCGTGCTGACAACCTTCTCCGGCACTTCCGGCGCACCCGCCGCAATCACCTTCGGAGCCGGCTTCGGCTCTCTCAACTTCGGTAGCAGCAACGTCGGAATGGAACCTTCGGTAATGGAAGGCGACAACGAACGACCCCATCCGCGAGACCGCTCTCCGCCCATTCCGGAATCGGCCAGCAGTCGCAGGGCAGATTTCAATGGCCCCGACCACCGCCGTCGCGCTTCTTCATCCGCAAAACCAATCGCGCACCACATTCCGGCGCGCTCGGCGAACTCCAGGCACGCCGTCGCATGAAGCTCGGTTGCGCCCGGCGACAGCCTGTCTACGGCTGCCGACGATCGCACCGCCACTCGGAACGGTCCGGTCGAAAACCGGCGCTGCGTTGGCAACAGGCAATCGCTGCCGGGGTCCACTGCCCAACGCTCTTCGTCCAACGGCTTCTCTGCCAGCAGTAGCGACACCAACGACAACGGCACAAACCGCGCCCCCTTCCAGCGCACTTTGGGCGACGGAGGAGGCGGCCAAAGATTGCGTGGAGGGACCACAAACAACTCGTCCTCTTGCCACGGGAAACACGAACTCAGGCGCACTGCCGGCTCGCCCTCGGCGCCCGCGGTCGCGGCCAGCCAATCCTCTAACGTGCCAAGCTGTCCCATCGCCGAACACACGGCGGAGTACAGCGCGTCACTGTGGAAGATGTGGTCGACGCGGTCGCGCGCTCCGGAATCGGGGCCGATGCGCCATGGCCCCGTCGGCCGGAAGCGCACCAGCATTCCCGGCATTCGAAACTCGTCCATGGGTCTTACTCAGTCAGCTTTCCGGCGAAGTCTGGATCGGAAATGGCCGCCTGTAAAGCCGCCATATCGGCGCCGGAAGCAATCGTCTGCTCGGCCGCGCCAGAGGTGTAGAAGCTGCGCCCGCGCCAAGCCATCGTCAGGTTGGCAAAGGTGACGCGCCCGCTGCCACGCGAGCCGCCGCCGCCCAGGCTATCGTCTTCCAGCAGCCGCATGCCTTCCATCACCCGGCCCACCAGTTCACGGTCCTCATCGCAGAGGATGTCCACCACCATGCGTACCTTGAACTTCGCCCCTGCCGGCACGCGTTCCAGCGTCCTCGGATTCGCCTGCGAGGTGATGCGGTCCACCGCATTCTCGCTCTTCACTTCGGTCAATTCGTCGTCGAGGTTTTCCCGCATCTGCGGCGTGATGCTGTCGGCATCCAATGGCGCATCGTACACAGTCAGCCGCGCCGGGCTCGCCGTGTGTGTATCCATCGCATCGCCGGTGACGCGCTCCATCCGGCCCGGATTGCGGCCGAAGAGCAGACAAATCTCATCGTCGGGACGGTCGCTCTGGTGAATGCGAACTTCCTGGCCGCGCCGCCGCGACAAGTACACCAGTTCGTTCGGAACGGCCAGGCCGCTCGATTGTTCCAACATGCTGCGCAGCTTGCCGCGGAGTGAACTGCCGGGCACATAAGGCCGGCCGAAGGCATCCTTCACAACCGGGTTATCGGCGCCGCCGATTTCCAGGGAACCCTTGCCTGCGCCGATATGGAGACCGGTGTGGCACTGCAGTTCCCCTTCCAGAATCAGCTTGCCGATCAGTTTGAGCGCCGTTTGGGCGGTGTGCGAACTCATGGAGATTCCTCTTATTCGTTGTAGGCGACGATGGCTTCAAACAGATCGCGGAACCGCTCGTAGCCGCGCTGGTCGTTTTTGCGAGTCACTTGCAGCAGCAGCTTTTCGAGCGTATCCAGGCTGCGCAGCGAGTGACGGGCGATGGTGTAAGCGAGGCGCGCGCGCAGCATCACGAATTCGTGCTGACGTTCGCCTTCCGGAGCCCGGCACGCGCGCCTTACGGCGTTATAAAACCGCCGCAACTGGCTGCGAGTGCCCGAATCCATGTCGCGCATACGGCTTACCACCGCGTGCGCCTGGTTGTCCAAATAGAGCGGATCGGACATCAGCTTCTCGAGGTCGATTTCCGGCGGCCCGTCGAACCGGCCGCGATCGCCACCCCGGTCGCCGCGGTCACGGTCGCCGCCACGGCTGTCGGGGCGTCCACCACCCTCGCGTCCGCCGCCTTCCCGCGGTCCCGGTCCACGCCCTTCGCGCGGCCCCCGGCCCTCCCCGCCTTTTCTTTCCTGGGTCTGCTGGCCCTGCCCCTGCTGAGGTTGATCTGCCATGAATTATGCCTCTGTCAATAGAGTGGCCCATTCCAGGGCCACGCGTCCCGAAGGCCGCAATTTCACCTGCGCCATGTTCTTGCCGACGAACTCGTTCATCAGGCTATTGCGGAGTTTCTGCAACTCCCGGTCGCGCGTCGTACCCAATACCCGGCTCAACCGCCGTTGAAACCGCCACGGCTTGTCGAACCGGTCCGTGCGGCTGCGCCCCGTGCGCACCGTCATGCGGTTGCTATCGCGGTAGAAGAATCCGATCTCACCCAGGAATTGCGGCGAAACACCGAACTCGTTTACCATCCGCGCCATGATCTCTTTCATCTCCGCTGCGTCGCCAACCACTTTCCATTCCAGCGTCCGGCCTAACAGGTAGAACCCGTCCTTCGCCGCGCACTTGGCGATCTCCAGCTTTTGCCCGGCGTCCTCGAACACACTTGCCAGCGAAGCACCCGCGTGCGGAGCCAGCGCCAGTGCCATCGTGATCGTCTTGCCTTCCGGACCGGGAAATTCCTTCAGCGTCGCTTCCGCCAGCAAATGGAACAGCCGTTCCATCTCCCGAGCCATCGCAATCAACGAATCCCAACTCCCGTACACCGCAAAGTCATCGCCGCCCGAATAGAGCACCGTCACTTTGCGCCAGTAATCGGGCATCACGCTAGCCGCCTGCAACTCGCCCGCGAACCAGCGCTTGAAAATCACCGAAAGCTGGATATGCTCTTCAATCGTTTGCGCACGCCGCAAGCGGATGCCGAAGTTATCTACATCGCCCCGCAGCACGCCCCAAACTGGACGTCCCTCAGCGCGCTCAGCCAGCATCGCCGGCGTAGCCGGAATCTGGCCATCGTCATCCATCGCCACGTGCCGCGCCAGCGGGATCTCGTCCAAACCGGAACCCAAGGACCACTTATGCTTGCCGCCCTCGATCTCCACCTTAGCCGGATTCTCCGGGGACCAGCCAACTGACGACGCATCGCGCAATCGGCGGAACATCTCCTCGGCGAAGTAACCGTCATAGGCGGCCGTATCGGGCGCGGTAAACGGCGCAAAAGCGTCATTCGGTTCGCCGGAAAGCAACGCGCTCCGCTGCCGGTTCATATTCTCCGTCAACCGCTTGCGAACGTCGCTCCAGTCGCCCAGATTTTCCGTGCCCGCCCAAACCAGTTTTAGGTGACCGGCACTCATCTCCTGCACCTGGCGGTCTGCCGCGGCCAGAAACTGCCCTGCTTGCGGAACAACCTCAATTGGAATAACTACCAGAAACTGTCCGCCACCGCTCGAACCAAGCAGGATCTTAGCCAGACCCAACTCCGCCAGCAGCGCGCGCGGCAGCACTTCGCTCAGCAGCGTCACCCAATGGGCACGCCCCGCGAGAACGCGTTCACCCGAACCGTCCCCCGCTCCACCGTCTCCGGAGAGTAGAAACTGTTCGATTCCGAGGATTTTCCCCTGTAAGAAGTACTGAACTGACATCGGAGCTATCACTTGACGCGAAACCACAACTCTAACACACGCAACCCTCAGAGGCGCGCGCCCCCAGGCCTGCCGTCTCGACACCCCTGTCGAGACCTGTCTCTAGCTTTCCCGCAACCTCACTGATTTACCGCACCGCCGCGACGTCCGCCTTAGGTGGCGCCGGTGGCCGTGCAATACGCGCCGGGTTTAAACCCACAGGCACCACAAAGTCCATAAACCCGGCCAGCATCTCCTCCCACGATTGATCCCCCCAGTACACATCCGACTTCGGATTCGGATTGAAGGGATTATTCGGCGAGTTATCGTACCAGGCTGAAACCAGCAGCTCCGTGCCCTTCGGCAAAGTCACCGGTTGCTCCAGTTGGTAAGTCATCTGCCAGTTGAAGTCATACCGCGGCACGCTCAGCAGCACCTGCGTCTCGCCCGTCGGATACGTCGCCCGGTACTCCATCGCCTTGCCGCGCAGATGCATGTGCGGGAAGAACGCTTGTACCTTCACTTCTTCCAGCACCTTCACCTTGGCATCCACGCGATGGTTCCCAGACATCGGAGGGATATGCATATCCGGATTCCACACAAAGGTATTGATCACCCTCTCCGTCGGTGGTTGTTTGGCGAAAACGATGCCCACCCGGCTTCGGTCCACTGCCTCTTCGCCGTTCGCGGTGTAATGCACCTGGAAGATCAGGTCGCTACCTGCCTTCACCAGGCGCGCCTGCCCGGCTCGCGTCACATACGCGTCTCCACCCGGCACGTACACCCCAACCATCTCCACCATGCCATCTTCCGTGAGGCCGTAAAACAGCCCTTCCCCGGTGTCCGGCTTCCGCGGCTCGTCCTCTTCCTTCGGAGGAACAAACGCCAGCCCCGGCTTCGCATCGGCGAACGCCTTCGACCCAGGAGCGCGTGAGTACAGCACCACATGGTGGACAACAGCGCGCGCCAAGGGCCGCACTTCCACCTTCTCCACCCACTTGTCTTCTTTGAATCCGGTGGGCGCCACGAAGTACGTATACTCGATCGTTCCCTTTGCCGGCACATGATAATCGGTGCCCATATCAATCACGGCATCCGGCGCGCCAATGGTCCACCCCGTCGTGAATTTCTTCGCCGCCGGAGCGTCCTTTGGATTACCGGCTTTGGCCCCTGACTGCGCCCACGCACTGAACGTATCGATCTCTGCTTGCGTCAGCCGCCGCTCATTGGAAAACTTACCGTGCGCCGGATCGGCGTGCCACGGCGGCATCTTCCGAGTCAGAACTGCCTTGCGAATACCCGCTGCCCATGGGCGCGCCTCTTCGTAAGTCAGCAGCGGCATCGGCGCGACCTCGCCCGCCCGGTGGCACTCCTGACACCGGTTCTGCAGCACCGGCAGAACGTCTTTATAGAAAGTGACCTCGCCCCCAGCCGCCGGCCACGCACACAACACCAACGTCAGCAACCCAGCCCGCATCCCACACCCCTAGAAATCCTAGAATCCGCCGCGTGGCCGGTAGCCCGGGCGCGCCGACACACGATACTTCTTGCCCGGATCGGACACAATCTCCACGTTCACTTTCCGGAACCCCTCGTTCTGATTCGCCCCCGGGTAATAGGTCACCGTGTAACTGTTCCCCAAGTCCTCGCGGATCGACTCGAACGCCTCCACCTGCTTCTGCCACGTCTTCGCGAAATAACTTTTCCCGCCCGTGCGCTGTGAAATCCGCTTAAACACGCCGCTCGAAATCGGGTCCTTGTTCACTTCGTTCGTGGAGATGACGTAGATCGGAATTCCCTCGTCCTCAGCCACCGCGCGCACATCGTCGGGAGCCACCATGCTCGCATTGTCGGGACCGTTGGAAAACACGATCACCACCTTGCGGCCGGGCACCTTTGCGGCATCGCGCAGCGTCAACAGCAGGGCGTTGTATAACGCCGAATCGTCGCCCGCCACAGCCTTCCGAAGCCCTAGCAATGCATCGCTTCGCTCACGGCTCAGCCCCGAAGCCCGTGAAAGATTCCGGCTGTAGGTGTACACCGCTACTGAATCCGCCCGGTCCAACCCGCGCACGAAATCGGCGATCGCATCCGACGCATAAACAAAGCCTCGGTACATGTAGTTGCTGGTGTCGAACAGCACGAACACGTTGGTGCCGACAAACGCATCCGACCCCGGCTTTTCCGGATCGGCGCCCGACACAATCACTGGCTTCACCGTCCCGTCTTCCAGAACCTGCACCGGAGGCTTATTACCTTCCGCGAAGGTGTTCATCTTCTGCTGGATGCCGTCTTCGGTGATGCGGAAGTCGCCGGGCTTCAGCCCGTTGATATAGCGGCCCTTGCTATCGGTAACGGTGAAACTGAGCACCACCAATTCCACCTTCACCTTGAACGTCGGGCGTTGAGCATCCTGTGCTTCCAGCCGCGAACCCACAAGCGTGAGCGACGCCGCAATTACGGCAGCCATGGCTCCACCGAGCCAAAATCTACGCGTTGCCTTCACCGTTCCTCCTCAACAACATCAGCGGCTGAATCCAAGCTACAACGATGCTTTCTGTTCCGCCGCCATTAACTTCCGGCTTTCTACACGAACCTCATCGCCCACTGTTCGCAATGACCGTAGCAACGCTGGCCAGTCTTCCAGGTGCGTCGCAAAGATCTGCTCTACTGTCTTCTGAGTCCATTCCGGCACCAACAGATTCAACTGCGAAGGCGAAATGGCGACATCGTGAGAGAGCGCCGCGAAGTACAACGTGTTCGACTCCCAGCTTTCCGCCATGATGCGGCTCGAATATCCCATCAGCGTCGGAAACGTCCGCATATTCAGCAACTCCGGATGATACGAATTCGCCAGCGTCGGCTTCGGGGTACCGAAAGCCTCTGAGATCGCCGCGATGCCTATCTGGTTCGGAGCTTCCTGCGCCAAGCGCCGCGCCTCAGCCACTTCCGGTTCCTGTGGCGACCCCTTCCCCGCCATCTCCAGACCCATCAGGAACAACTCCGCCGGCGTAGTATTCTCCAGCGCACTCCGTACATCGCCATCCTGCAAATACTCGGAAACTCTATAGACTCGTGCCGGCGCCGCGTAGCGGTCGAACACCTCCATCAGCGCATCGCGAGTGGAACCCGACAACGCTGCTTCTGCCAGCCGCGTCTCGGCATAGTGGATGTGCGTCGCTACCCACGCCGTCTGCGAAGGCGTCACCGTCCACCACCGCGGTACCTTGGCACTCAGAATCAACTGCGGCACCAGATCCCCCCAAATCAGAGCCTGCTCGCGGCTCGGGATGAGGAAGTTTTGTTCCGCCTCGGCCAGCGCATAGGGCAGGGAAGCGAGCGAACCCACCAGCCGTCCGCCGGCGCTCGATGGCCAGCCGCTGCCGAATACTTCTGTTGACCTCCACGTCTGATGCGTCCCTTGCACGCCCACAAAATCATGGGTCCGCACAAACAGCGGATTGGTGTACAGCACCTGTGCACCCGGCGGCGCGTAGTGAATATAGTTGAAGCCCACCAGCGTGTCCCGCAGGATGGGCGCTAGCAGGCCGCGCACTTCCTTTAACTTCTCGGGGTTGTTGCCGTTCTTGTCTACCATCGCGCGGATGTTGATCTTGCGTTCTTCATCCACGTGCCTCTCACTCCAGTAACCAAACGACATGGCGTTCTTTTCCACCGTACTCAACGCCGTGCGCGGCAATTGCACCTCTGATATGCGCGTCGAGAGTTTGTTCACCAGCGCCATGTTCAGCTTCTCGCCCTTCGCTACCGCCTCGAGGTGATCGGCCAGGTCGAACAGCGTCTTCAGCGAAATCAATCGCTGCGCTTCGAAGACGCGAATCATATCGGCCACCATCACCTGCTGCGAAGCCGCATCCGCCGGATCGCTTACGCCCGCTAGCAGGTCTATCATCCGGTCCTGCGGATTCGCCTCCGCCGCGCTCCCCGTCGCCTTCATCAGGATCCTCAAGCCGTTGCGTCCCGCGTCGAACAGTCCGCGTCCATCGCGAATCGCCTGCCCGCCTTTGTTCCCTTCCGGACCGGTGCAAGCAGTCAGAATCGCCGACAGTGTGGCATCCGCCTCAGCCGGCGGTATCACCTTCTGCCGCGCCAGTATCTGCCACAGCCCCACCAGCGACTGCATTATTCCAGCCGCGTCGGACTTCACGCCAAGGTTGCCGATCTCGTCAATCGCCTTCGCCACTTCCAGGTACTGCAGCAGCGTCTTGTCGGTCAGAGCGGGCGCTTCGCTGAATACCGAGTATTGCGAGCCGTAAGTTCGGAACTCGCGCGCCAGGCGGTCCGCCGTAGCCGGCTCCAGCGGCTTCTCCCGCCGCCGGTCCAAGTCAACCAGCGCCATATAAATCTTCAACGGCTCGTTCTCCACCGCTTTGCGGCAGAGCGCGAAAAGCGCCTCAATCACGTCGTCGCCGTCTTTCCAACCAACGGCCGCTTTAGTCAGCTTGCCGTCGTACTTGCCGTGCGGATGGTTCGTAAATAAGGCTCGCCAGACATCCAAGCCGCCCGGCAAATGCGGCTTCCCATCGGCTTCCAGGCGCAGTCGCGCCGTCAGCAACATCAAGTCCGTATTCGACCGGAAAACGGGACGCGCCGGGCCGGGACTGGTCACCTTGCCCCGTAAGGCGGCATAGTAACGCTTCATCCGGTTTGAATCGGTCAGGTAGTCCAAAACCGGGCCGTCCGGCAGGCGCGCGATCGAATCGTAATACCCGGCCAGCCACCCATCGTCACGAACCAGCAGTTTCTCGTAGAACACAGGGCCTTGGTCCGTCGAGGCACCTGCCAGTTCCGCCCACGCTGCGGCCGCCTTCTGTCCGCCCGGCACATACGCCTTCCCGTTGCGGATCTTGAACATGCCCCCAAAGAAGTCCAGTACGTGCGAAAACGCGCGAATGCGTTGCGCCGTCATGTGCTTGCGCATCGCTTCCGCGGTTTCGTGATCCAGCTTGGAAAAGCCCAGGTAAAGACGGCACAGTGCCGGGTCGCCCAGGAACGTGTCAATGAACTCGCCCCCCTGCTTGTCGCGGCTACCCTGCCAGTAATCCGCCGTGTATAGAATCGGAGCCCTCGTCGGCGAGTAATCGTAATTGAAAGGCCGGTTGGTCCGCAGCGCTTGCTCCAACTCCGATAGCGGAAATCCCGAATCCATGGTCAGGAACGCGCGCGTCGCATTCACCGTCTCCAGCACCACTTCGCTGCCACAACCGCCTCTCATCCGGAACCCCAGCACGCGTAGTAAATCCGCGGTCTGTGTCGATTCGCAGGTCTCGATCTTAATTATCTTCGACGCCCCAGCTAACTTCTCCAGCTCGCGCGCCTGCGACATGTAGCGGAACACCAGTTTCAAGTACTCGGTCTGTTCCAGTGATTCGTTGCCGCTCGACGCCTGGTAGCCGCTGGTGACCACGTTGCGGGCAATTGCCCCCATCAAGTCCTGCGGTCGCAGATCGGGCGAAAGGGCCGACATCCGTGCGAATGACCGCAGCGGTCCCGGAATGTCGATGAAAGTCGTTTGCTGCCGTGATTCCGTACGCGCCACCGGCAGCGTCAAGTCGCCCGCACCCGCCTCGCGATACGCCGCCAGGTGCTTCTCCGCCGCCGCCCGGTCCCCGGCAATCAGATCAAGAAGCGCCAGTCGCCGTGCAATTGGGGCCGCCTTCTGCGGGGTCGCTTGGGCAGCTATCAACAACTTCTCGTAGATCCGCCGCGCCTCAGGGTCGCGATGCAAGTCCAGGAACTCGGCGTAGTCGCTCAATGCCGTCAGATCGTCCGGAGACGTCTGCACGGCGCGTTGCAGCATCAGATACGCCGCTTTGCCGTCGCCGCGCTTCTCCATCTCACGCGCTTGGGAAAGCGCTTCGGAAGCTGAAACTGGAATGGCCAAACCGCATCCCCACACGGTGGCCAGAACAACGGCTGCGAAGGTCTTCATAAACACAACACCTTCTCCCTGACACCACTTGGTAGATTACTCTAGCAAACTCGCGGGACAGAGGCGTATCCATGCTCGGGCCGCCCCGCCCTAGGACGCCAATTCTACGACGCCCGCGCCCGGAAAACAATCGGAAGCGTGTTAACTCCTTGTCATCCCGCCCATCACGATTCAGATGACCATCGCTCCCCCGAGATGCAATTTCAGCTCCGTCTCCCCTCTTCTTAATCAAAAAGGGGATATGCTCAGGCCATGGCTGCCCTCTCCCGCCGCGAACTCCTCACGCTGGCCGCCGGAACCCCATCGCTCCGTGCGCAGATCTCCTCGTATCAAAGCCGTGCCACCGTATCGCTTGTGCACGGTGATGACCGCCGCCGCAACGTTTACAAGGCCCTCGTCTCCATCGACGACCAGATTCGCCCCGCCCTCAAGCGCAAGAAATACGTCCTCATCAAGCCCAATACCGTCGCCGTGGACAACCAGCTTGGTTCCACCCACGCCGATGCCCTGCGCGGCATCCTCGACTATTTGAGCGAGCGCTGGCGAGGCCCGGTGGTCATTGCCGATTCTTCCAAAGACTGCACCTGGGACGCCTACGAGAACTTCCGCTACCAGCCCGTCCTCACAGAATACCGCCCTCTCAAAATCACCTTCGCCGATTTCAATGAGGACCAGCACCCCCTCGTCCACGAAATCGTCGACCGCGATTTACACCTCACCCAGGTCCGCCTCGCCTCCCGCCTCTTCGACCCCGATGCCTACATCCTCGGCTGCGCCATCTTAAAGGCGCACGACAACGTCGTCGCCACGCTCTCCGTCAAGAACATGGTGATGGCCGCGCCCCTCCACCAGCCTCGGAACGAAACCACCAAATGGCACGACAAAGCCCGCTACCACCAGGGCTTTCGCCAGATTCAGATGAACATCGCCCTCACCGCAAAACGCATGCGGCCCTTCTGGGGAGCCACCGTCATCGATGGCTTTGAAGGCATGGAAGGCGAAGGCCCTCTCCGCGGCACGCCCGTCCCGTCCCGCCTTGCCATCGCTTCCACTGATTCATAGCCGCCGATCGCATTGCAGTCGAAACCATGGGCATCAACCCCGCTTGGCCCGGCTATCTCCAGTACTGTTGCGACGCCGGTCTGGGCCAGTACGAACTCAATAAAATCGACCTTCGCAGCACTGCTACAATCAGCGAGGTCCGCAAGGTCTACAAGCTCCACCCGCGAGTGGACAAACAGATCGAGTGGCTCGGGCCGCTACCCAAAGCTTGACTAGCGCGACGCCGCCCAAGCCAGCCCGTCGGCGGCTTTGCCCGCATCGATTACCGCATCCACTTTCCAGTCCGATGTGCGGATCGCGATAACCTTCCCGCTCACGTCGCATGACACATAGGCGATCTGCCCGTCGGGCCGCACCAGTGCCTCTTGCGGCGCCTTCGGCACGTCGATCGTCTGCGCCACCTTCATCGTCCTTAAATCCACCACCGCCACCTGGTTCTTCGATGGAACCGCCACCACCAGCCATTTTCCGTCCGGCGTCGGCGACGTCCCATAACCGTTGCCCGGCAAATCCACCCACGATTTCACCGTATCGGTAGCCGTATCGATCACAGCCAGCCGCGGCTTCGTCTGATCCGCTGTGAAGACCGATTTTCCATCCACCGAGATATTGATCCGCTGCGTCGTGGCCGACATGGACATGGTCCGCGCCTTCTACGCCGACAAGCACGGCATCCACCCAGAGCTGCGGACCGAGCCTCGCCTGCGCGAGG